>JBPYEE010000799.1:0-11890 GCA_051985095.1 Vicinamibacterales bacterium
ACTTGCGGCGGTGGCGGCGGCGTTGGCGGTCTGCCAACCTCGGATGTTGACCAGGTGCCAACCCATCGCTCGCCACCGCTTTGTGCGATCGGGACGGCCTTCAGGACCAGGAACAGAACTGCGACCCCCACGCAGGCGACAATTCGACTGACGGCGGCGGTCGAGCCTCGCGGTTTGTGCGCCGATCTCATGACCAACCCTCCCTGCGGGCCGTTTGGACGGCCGCGCTTCGCAGACCATGCGACAGTCGCTGAGCGGCGCGATTATGCTTCGAACGGCGGCGCGACCGAAAGCAGGATCTCGGGTCGAACGAGCGGACTGGTCCCCGGACCGCCGATCCAACGTAGTATCTGGCGAAGGACGAGGCGGGTCACTATGGCGCCGAAAATGTTGAGAAGCTGTGTGACGAATACACCGTCGAGGACCGACGACCCGGACATGGTCGTGGACGGTGGCGAGCGTGATAGCCGCGCGTCCGAGCGGCGGGCACGCGCGCCCCGAGGACGATTCCGGGATGTTCGGGATTGTGAGCGGCGCGAGTGCGGTCCGGCAGAAAACCACCGGGACCGGCCTCGCGGCGTGGTCGCGATGCGGCGCGGACTCCTCACGGTCTGCGTGACCGCGTTAACGCTGAGCGCATGTCGCGCCGCGGCTCCCGAACCCCGTCGCGAGCAGCAACTCAAAGATTCATTCGTTCGGCAGATCGCGGCGAGCGGCATCGTGCGCGACCTGCAGCGGGACGGTGATACGGTCTCGTTCCGGGCGCGCCACGTCGACGAGCTCGACGCGAAGTGGCGCGTGCATATCGATGCCGCCAGCATTGAACCGGATGCCGGCGGGAAAGGCCCCGACAAGGGTCTGATCAAATCGTCGTGGTACGTCAACGAGGAGCCGATACCGCCCCGCGGCGACCAGTCCGATCTACCCCTTCCGTTCCTGGATGCCGGCATCGCGCAGGAATGCTGGGCGTTATGGGACAGCACCCACCGCCAGTGGTCGTGGAAATAGGTTGAAAAACCCCCGTCCGGGACCGAGGCAACACGCTATGATCCGTGCGTACGGAAGGTGTCGCTGGCACCCACGAAGAGGAGGGGTCTGTGCTTCGAAAACGTGTCGCGAACCCCACGGTCCTGACGGCCCTCATCGCGGCGGTCTCGTTGGCCGGTGTGACCGTCGCCGCTCAGACTGCCACGTCCAAGAACGACTCCGCATCGGTGGTGCCCCGTGCATCCGACGGGCATCCCGACATCTCGGGAATCTGGGAGCACAATGCGGCCACGCCACTCGAACGTCCCGACGAACTGGCAGGCCGCGCCACGCTGACCGATGCTGAACTCGCGCAACTGACGAAGACGGCGGCCGAGTTGTTCAGCGGCGACGGCGACGCCGGATTCGGCGATTCGGTCTACGTCGCCGCGCTGCGCAACGTGCTCGGGAAAGAAAAAGGATTTTCGTCGCGCGACGTCGGCACCGGCGATTACAACGCATTCTGGGTCGTCGGCCGATGGTTCGAGCATCGGACGTCGCTCATCACCGATCCGCCCACCGGCAAGCTGCCGCCGATGACTGCTGACGCCAAAGCGCGACAGACGGCCGCGGCCGAGCACCGGAAGGTACACCCCTTCGACGGGCCCGAAGATATCGCGATCGGCGAGCGGTGCATCACGGGCAGCGTGCCGATGCTCGGCGCCGGCTACAACAACTACTATGAAATCGTCCAGGCGCCGACCCATGTCGCCGTGAACATGGAAATGCGGCACGATACGCGGACGGTCCCGATCGCCAATCGTCCCCACCTCCCGAGCAGCGTCCACCTCTGGCTCGGCGACCCGATTGGCCGGTGGGACGGCGACACGTTCGTCGCCGATTCCACGAACTTCCGGACCGACTCCCCGGTGGGCCGTGGCGGCGCCACCGAGAAGATGCATCTCGTCGAGCGGTTCAGCCGCGTCGATGCGAACACGTTGAAGTACGAAGTCACCATCGACGACCCGGGGACCTGGACGAGGCCGTGGACGGCCGTCCTGTTCATGAAGAAGACCACCGATCAGATCTACGAATACGCGTGTCACGAGGGGCACGAAGCCATGTACGGCACTCTCCACGGCACGCGCGTCCAGGAGAAGAACGCTCGAGAGAAGGCGACCAAGACCACGAGCTCTTCGCGCTAGCCATATCAGGCAGGCTCCGAGTCGCTGGGCTGTTGCGGCGACTCGGAGGGCTGTCCCGCCGCCGGTCGAAAACCCGACTGCCGACAAGACCGTTGGAACGCTGCGTGGCCGGGGTAGAATCCGCCTACGATTCTGGACCGCCTCTGGAGGGGACATGTCACGCGACCGCACCGGAACGCTCCTCGCGGCGTGCGTCGGCTTCGTGGTGCTCGTGTGTGGTGCGGGCGCCTGTTCATCGCCGACCGCGAAGACGGCTCCACCGGCCGCCACCGGGCTGTGGGGAGATATGAAGGGCGTCGTCTCCGTGAAGGAACTGATGCGGGACATGCTCGACCCCATCGCGGACAATATCTTTGACGCGGTCAGCATCGTCGACGACAAGAACGGTACCGTGGAGCGAATGCCGAAGACCGAGGAAGATTGGGAGCGGATCCGAATCGGTGCGGTGACGCTGGCCGAAGGCGCGTATCTGCTCAAGGTTCCGAGACCGTTCGCGCCACCCGGAGATCTGAACAACAGCACCGGCCCGAACGCGGTGGAATTGCCGCCCGATCAGATCACGGCCAAGATCAAAAAGGATCCGGTGGAGTGGAACGCCAGGATCGAGGCGCTGCGCAACGTGGGCCTCGAGGCGATGGACATCGTCAGGCGGCGGGACGTCAAAGAGCTGTGGGACGCGTCCGACAATCTCGAACAGGCATGCGAAAACTGCCACAGAAGCTACTGGTATCCCGGCGAAACCGCCCAGTTCTACGGCACGCTCGATCGTCGGTTGCGGGACCTCCAACGCACACAATCGGTCAACCCTGTGCGGCGGTGACGAGACCTTGACAGGACCTGGATAAGGGGATATCTCTTTCGACCTCGGTGGTCCGTCAACGGGGTGGAGGACGCAATGCGGTCACGAATTGCATTCGGGGTTCTCGCGGCCGGCGTGATTGTCGTCGCCGCCGCCTTCGTCGGCGTGGTCCTGCCGATACGCGGTCAGGCGCAAGGCAGCGCGCTGCCCCGCGCCGCGGACGGCAAACCGGACTTCACGGGCATCTGGCAGGCGCTGAATTCGGCGAACTGGGATCTTGTTGCGCACGAAGCGCGCCGCGGTCCCGTGATTGCGCTGGGCGCGGCCTTCAGCATTCCCGCCGGCCCTGGCGTCGTCGAAGGCAACGAGATTCCCTATCTCCCCGAGGCCGCGGCAAAGAAGAAGGAGAATGCCGCGAACTGGCTCGCACGGGACCCCGAAATCAAGTGTTTCCTCCCCGGCGTCCCGCGTGTCATGTACATGCCGTACCCTATTCAGATCGTCCAGGGACGCGACGCGATGTTAATGGCGTCTGAGTTCGCCAGCGCCAACCGCACCATCAGGATGAACAGCAAGGAAAAGAGTCCGACCGACACGTGGATGGGTTGGTCGCTTGGACGCTGGGAAGGTGACACGCTCGTGATTGAAGTCACGGATCAAAATGATCAGACGTGGTTCGATCGGGCTGGCGACTTTCACAGCGAGGCGCTCAAGGTGGTGGAGCGGTACACGTTCCTCGATCGGAACACCATCAACTACGAAGCCACGATGGAAGACCCAAAAGTCTTCTCGCGGCCGTGGAAGATCACCATGCCGCTCTATCGCCATCTCGAGAAGAACGCGCAGGTCATGGAATACAAGTGCGTGGAGTTCGTCGAGGAGCTGATGTACGGGCACCTGCGCAAGCAGCCGACCACGCCCTAGGCGTCGACGCTTCGAGGACCATCGCGGAGGGCACCATGAGGACTTGTTGGCGAGCCGCAGTTGCCGCGACCCTGTGGGCGACGCTCGCCGGGCTGCCGGCCGCCCAAACGGGAATTCCAAAGGACACGGAGCTCAATCCTGGGCGTGTGAAGCCGGGCGGCGCGAATTTCGTCGTAATCGGCTGCGTGAGCCGGGAGGAGCCGAATAGCCCGCCGATTTTTGTCATCAGCGATTCGCGGTCAAAGCCACCCGCCCGATACAGACTCGAAGGTGACCCGGACCTGTTGCGGTTCCACGTCGGCCACACCGTCGAGATTGCGGGGCCGATCACCCGGCCGTCGGCCGGCCGCGCGGGCGGCGGCCCTGCGGCGCCAACGCTCCGGGTGGACTCCCTGACGTACATTTCGACGAGCTGCGTCCCGGTGCAATAAGGCGACCAACCGGTTTATCATCGGTCTTGACTCGCGCCGCCCAAGCTGATATCAACCGATCGCACGAATGAAGGGAGTCACCACGATGCGCAAACAGGTTCTCGTGGGTATTGCAGCCATTAGCGTCACGCTGGCCGCCGCGCCGCTCGGCGCCCATCATGCGTTTTCGGCGGAATTCGACGCGGACAAGCCGCTGAAACTTGAGGGCACGATCAGCAAGACGGAGTGGGTCAACCCGCACGCCTGGATCCACATCGACGTGAAGAAGCCTGATGGCACGACCGAAGAGTGGATGATCGAGGGTGGCACGCCCAACACCCTGATGCGGCGCGGCGTGTCGCGGGACACTCTCAAGATCGGCACAGCGGTCGTCGTCACTGGCTACCAGGCGAAAGACGGCAGCAATCGTGCGAACGGGCGGGACATTACCTATCCTGACGGACGGAAGCTGTTCCTCGGCTCGACCGGGACCGGCGCTCCGTACGACACGGAAAAGAAGGACGGCAAGGAAAAGCCGTAGCCCGCGCCGAGCACTGCGGCGGTTACCGTTTCAGCTCGAGCGAACTCGGCCGCCCGAATTTCGCGGCGTCAATCGGCACGTTCACACGGATGTCGTTCAACTGAAACGCGTCACGGCCATCGAGCCATGCGAACGTGAATCGGAACGGCAGCTTGACCCCGTCGGCGACCTCCCGGTAATCGTCGTAATCGACTTGTGTCGGAAGTCGTCCGATCGGCGAGCTGCCGTATCGCACCATTCGTGTGAGCAACGCCGTCTCCTTGTCGAAATACAACGTCGCAAACAGCCGTCCCGGGCCGTTCCCCTGCACCACATCGACGTCGCGGTCGTTGATCGTGGCGGGCTCCAGCGTGCGCAGGTTCGTCAGAACCCGTTTGATCTGGGACGGGAACGCCAGTTCGGCGTCGAGGCGCGCGCCATCCAGCTCGCTTCCGCTCAGCTGATACTCGCCCAGGACGGTCAGCGGCGTCTTGATCCAGCCGGCGCTGCCGTCGAAGCTCCGAACGCTGGCGTCCCGCCCGGTTGCCTGTCTGAACTCGATGATTGTGCTGCGCGCATCGGGCGCCTTCGCATAGATCTGAACGGCGCCGCCGCCGCCGAACCCTCCAAACCCGATGCTCGTACCGGTGGCGGTGAAGCTCGTGATGCCTGCGAGCCGCTGGACGCCGCCCAGCGCAGCGAGGTACCGATCGATGATGTCGTCAGGTTTCGGCAAGCCGGGAACCGATGCCGGCACGAGATCGTCCGGCTCCAGTGCCGGCATGCCGTACACGAGATCGAGCGCCGGTGTGACGACCGGCTTGTCGCGCCCGCGATGACACGTCCAGCAGGTGACCAGTTGCCGGCCGCCGAAGTTGGTCTGGTTGATGGTGGTCACCATGTTGACCATGCGGCGCGCAATGACCTTGCGAGGAGTATCAGCGGCCCAGTCGACCTTGTCGGTGCCGGCAGCGACGTGACACTCCGAACAATCGAACCCGAGCGCGGCCGTCATGATCCCCATCGTGCCCATGAAGTCGGCCGCCGAGATGCCCTTGAGCGCCTGGACGTTCTTGAACGCCTGTTCCGCCAGCAGAGCTCCCCCGGGTGATGCCGGCTGCGTCGCGCCGGCGGATTGCGCCGCTCCGGAGGATCCTCCTGCGACGCCGGACATCACCACTATCGCGACGGCTGAACTGTAGGCGAGCACTTGAGCGGACAGGAGCTTCATAAGCAGGTCCTTCGTTCGATTGGTGGCGTAAGAGATATCGTCTGCCGTGCCGGGTGTCAACACGGAATATGCCGGAGACTCTGCCGGGACGGTTCCGAACCTACACGTCAGACCGCCGTCCCGCGTTTTTCACGCGTCCCGCCATCCGCCCCGACGAGGCCGACGCGGTCTCGGCAGGCGCGCCGGCGCGCATCGCTCGCGCGATCGAAAAAATGGCCGTCAGGAGCAGGATCGCGCCAGCCGGTACCAGCACGATGCCGAGGCCCGGGTCGCCGCTATAAAAGGCAATTCCGCCGAGGAAGAACCCACCCGGCAACAGCACGCTCGCCCAGATCAGCGACCATGAGATCCGCCGGAGGGCCGCAGCAGGTACATCGCGTGCACTCCGCAGCGTGAGGCCGAACAAGATGTGCACGATGCCAATGCCCAGCCCGTGCGCATGAGCGAGCGTCCACACCAGCCGGCGGGTCTCATTCGAGGCATCCAGGTAGATGGGGGCTTTGAACCCATGCAGCGCTTCCAGGATCAGGCCGAAAGCGGCAAACACCAGGATCGACCACCATCCGAATCGAAGATGACGTGACGCGTAATCAGGCATGCGCTGCAGCCCGGCCCAGGCGACGCTATTCCCTCAACAGCACGCGCCGATGATCGCGTTCGCCGAGCAGCCGGCTGACCACCTCACCGTGCAGCGTCCCATCGGCATTGAACAGCAGCTCCGGATCCGTTCGGCGATTGCCCGCGCGCCCAGCGCCCCGCCAGCGATCAACGACGCTCAACACCGCCGCAAAGCGCGCCTTGGGCGGGGCGACGAAATCGAACGGCTGCGTCTCGAAGCCGGGTAATCCGCGGAGGGAGCGATAGGCGATGAACCGCACCGCATCGTATGGATCGTCCATGAGTTGCGCCAGATAGAACGGCATCCACTCGGTGCCGGATGCGCGTTGCGCCGGTGACCAGCCGAAGGCCTGCGCGACGATGACGCGCTGGGCCGCGTTGCCGCGCAGCAGCCAGAGCAAGGAGGCCGCAATCGATGTTTCGTCGGTTGGCAAATCGGCTCGAGCCGCTCCATACCAGCTCTGGAGATGTTCCGATGTCCATGCCAGGGTCTTGTCGAGATGACACAGATTGCAGGCGATGGGTCGACCGGTGGCCGTATCCCCGCTGACCGACGGACTGCTGATCTGATGACTCCGGACGGTCTTCAGCAGTCCGTACGTCGTGTTCGGCATGTGGCAGTTGTAACAGGAGCTGCCATCGGAGTCTGCGCGATGATGCGTGTGGGCGGTGACCGACCCGCGCATTGTCGTGTGACACTGCAGGCACGCCTCATTACCATCCATCCCCGCGCCGAGCTGGGCGTCGGCCCAGGCGCTCGTAGCGCGACGATCTTCCGGACGCTTGTGCATCGCGTGGCACGAGAAGCAGGTCAGCGTGCGGCCATCGTCGGTCGCACGCCTGTAGCAGGGCGATTCGATGAGACCGTTGTACTCGCGCCCGGTGACACGGACCATGCCGTCCGGCCAGAACGAATCGCGGATGAAGCCCTTGTCCTCGGCCAGCAGACTCTTCATCGTCGCCGCTTCGATGTTGCGCGTGGGCTGCGCAATGAAGCGCGTCGTGGTCAGATCGTCGCCCGGCCTGTAGGGAAGCCCCTTCGAGTTCGACTGGCGCTCTCCGGTCTCGTCGTAGAATTCCCACACGCTGTGGCACTGGCCACAGACCTGCGACGACAGCCGCGCCTGGAACCGGGTCGGCAGCGCGATCGACCCATCCGGACGCCCCGTCAGATGAAGCGAATAACGGCGGATCGGATTGCTGTTGGCGCGGACATGCTGCTCGCCGGGCCCGTGACACGCTTCACACGCAATGCCGAACTCGGTCGCCGTCGTCTCAATCACCTGGCTCTGAATCGGCCGCGAGCCGAACGGCGTGTCGAACTCGGGCTTTCCGTGCGTGGCGTGACACGTGATGCAGGTGCTGTTCCAGTGGCCTGTTTCCGAGAAGACCGGATCGACCGGCGGATGCAAGACGGCGGCGCGGCGGGGGATCCAGCGGTGCTCGGCCAGGAGATACATCGCCGGCAACTGCCCGAGCAGACGATCCTGGCCGGTTGCGTACCAGTACACCTGTTGATGGTGCGATCCGGTGATCATCACGACCTGCCGTCTGATCCGCGGTCGGATCCCCTCCGAATCACTCGAGTCCGGATCCTCGAACGACGCGAAGAACGCGTCGCCCTTCCGATCGAGCCGCACCTGGCTGCCGTAGACGTTGTTCACAACGACGTTGTCGAACGACGGAATGATGCTCTGAGGGGTCGCGACCTGGGTCATGGTCCGATGGTAGGAATCGTGCCAGCTGGCGTATTCGCTCGGATGGCACGATTGGCACGTCTGCGACGATGAATACGCATCGCCGGCGATCTGAATCGGGCGGTTCGTCACCTTGCCTTCGACGGCGAACGGCTGACGGCTGACGAACCACCCGAAGACGAGCGACGCGAAGAACGCGGCCAGGACAACCGCGAGAGCCGGACTGCGACCGGAGCCCCCGAGGCGGGCCACGTCTGTCTTACCGTTAGGAGGACCGGTTCGACGGTCCGCTGACGGTCACGGTCACGTCTTTCTCGACGTGCAACTCGCCATCGTTCGCGCTTCCCCGAATCACGTACGTGCCCGGGGCGGTGAAGGTCGCCTTCACCGTCGCCTTGCCGTCCTTGACCGGAGTCGTCGCGGCGTCGAAGACGACATTGGCGGGACCGCGCCACACCGTCCAGTTGACGACGAGTCCCTGGGCCTCGCCGCGGCCGCGCCCGCGCGAGACTTGTGGCAGATTCAGCAGGATTTCCGGTTGTCCCGGATCTGGTTTGAGCGTCGGTGGCGTTTCTTGCCCGACCGCGGCCCGCCGGGGGCCTTTTCTGGGTACTGGAAGCCCGTCGTCGGTCACCGTTGCGGACACGGTCAGTGTGTTTGGCAGCGTCACAGTCGACGGCGCCTCGAGGGCGAGCGTCGGCGGCTTGTTCTTCAGCGACTCCGCACTCCGCTCCTTGCCAAAGTAAACCGGATCAATCTGCCACTCGGGTTGCATCCATCCGACCGCTTTCTCCGTTTGTCCGTGAACGCTTACGCTCCAAACGAGCTCTTTGTTGCCCCAGTCCTTTGGCACAGCCACGCTGAATGCCATTCGGTGAATGCGCGTGCTGAACAGCGTCGGCTGGCCCCGGTCCTGCTGGCCGGGCTCGAACTTGTTCTCGGCCCCAACTGTGATGGCGGGCGTCTCCACATAGTTCCGATTGATGTACCCGAAGTACATCGCGATCGAACCGTCCTGGTTGTACGCCCACCCCTCGAAGATGGGCTGGATGGATTGCCCGGCATTGAACTTGAACCCGAGCGGCTCGGGATTGCCCTGCGCGCTCGGGTTCCTCGACATGACGGTCGCGACCGCGAGGGCCGCCACCAACGTGAGCCATCGCAAGAAACTCGACATGGCAACCCTCTACTGGCCGGTCTGCGTCTTCTGCTGTGCCGCCTTGCGTTCGGCTATTTCAGCTTTGTATTCCACGTCGCTCAAGTCGTACCACCCGATCCAGGAAAACCCCATCTCGTCGATCGTCCGGCCCGTTCCCGCGCCGACCCAATTCTTCGGGTCGGGGTTGAACCGATTGCCCGTCGTGTTGTCGTACCAGCTGATCACGTGCAGCAAGGTTCCAGCGGGCACGATTGGCGCCACGTCGTCCTGATAGTTGTAGATGGTGTGCCAGTTGTAGTTCCACCGCGCGCAGGTGACGGTCTCGGTCCGTACCGGCTCGCCCGGGTAAATCAACTCCAGGCACTGATACTTCCCGCGGATGTGCATGTGCGGCTGCCACGCCGTCACGTGCGCGGCGGAGTTCAGCCTCGTGTAGCCATCCCGGCGAACGATCGAGTTCGGCGGGATATCGATGTCAGGTGCGGCTTCCTGACCGAGCTGCTTCGACCACTGAATGTGCTTGGGAACATAACCCTTCGGGTACAGGACGAGACCGAGCTCGACCTTGACGTTGACTTCCTGGCCGATCGAGTGGAAGTGATACTCGAGTCGCGCATTCTGGCCGGCCTTCAACAGCACCCCTGCATCCGGCTGGTAGTACGTCGCGTTCTTGCCCGATGCGTACTCCACGAGGAACTGGCCCGTCCCACCGCCGGAATCATCGCCCATGGCGCCGTCGTCCCCGGGCGCCACGGCAAATGACAACCCGTGATGGACGACCTTCCGGGAGTCGGCATCGACAACTCGGCTCTGGATCGCTTTGATGTACCGATCCTCCTTCAGTCCGAATGACGTGGTCAGGGTGCCGTACAAATCCGGTCCCACTGCCGGCATCTTGAAATCGGGATACCGGACGATGAGATCCGGCGTGCCGATTCGCCACGTGCTGACCTCATCGAGTTCGGGCTGCGCGGGCATGTCGGCTGGACTGCCCTGCACGGCGCCGCCATCCACCCACTTGACGATCGTCTCGATGTCCCTATCGCTCAGCGACGGATCGTTCTTGTATCGCTGGATCCCGATGTTCTTGTCGAGGAACCACGGCGGCATCTCGCGCTTGCTGACGCGGTCTTTGATCGACCGGGCCCATGGGCGCGCGTCGGCATAGTTCAGAAGCGACATCGGCGCGATTTCACCGGGGCGATGGCATCTGACGCAGTTCTGGTAAAGGATCGGCGCGACGTCCTTGGCGAACGTCACCTGGTCGGACGGTTTCTGCGCGTTGGCCGCCGTGGATCCGATCACAGCCGCGATCACGATTGCCGACAGGGTCAAAATGACCGACGTGATGAGTCCTATTCGCCTGACGTCATTTCTCACGGCTGACCTCCTCGTTCTTTCGAAATCAGTCCATCGACCGAGCCAACCCGCCGTCAGAAGACGGCGAGCGGATTGAGTGGCGATCCAGTGCCCTTTTCGATCCGGAGCGGCGCTGCCGCAAACATGAACTCGTACCGGTTTAGTCGCCGCGCCGTCTCGCTGACGCGCTCGAGGTCGAGGTTGTCGAAAATGTCGACGCCGAGCGCCACGAGGGCGAGCTTGTGGACAGGAAGGCCGACCGCCGGCGGCAATGTGGTCGGCGAGACGTCGTTGAATTCATCCGCCCCGATAAACGACACGCCGCGCTCCTTGAGAAAGTATGCGACGTCGGCGTGGTAGCCGGCGACTCCTTCGGACGTCTTCCAGGGACCGACCGCCGCCCGGCGCTTCCACCGTCCCGTGTACAGCAGGATCACATCGCCGGCGGACACCTTGACGTGCTCGATCTTCTCGAGCGCTTCGAGATCGTCGCGGTGCACCGCGGTGCCAGGCTCCAGCCAGCCTTTCTCACCCTTGCCGGGCAACAGCGTCGCGTCGAACAGGACGCCCCGCGTAACGACACCGTCCTTGAGGGCCGAAATGTCCCCCTTCGGGCAGCCGTTCGCGGCCTTCACGTCCTCCCACGACCGGCCATTATAGCCCCGGCCATCCTCCAGCATGTGGCAATTCACGGCGTCGAGATGCGTGAAGATCGACCCGTGGTAGGTGCCGGTAAAGGCATATTTGTCAGAGGTTCCGGTCGGTCGAGCGCTGACAACTGTGCGCTCCAGATGACCATTGCCGTCGGGGACATCTTCTTGGAAGATGGGGTGCTCCAGCGAGACCGACACGCCTTCCTTGACGAGGGCCGCCGCCTGGCGGCGTTTGGCGGGCGTGATGAGGTTGGCCGCACCCAGCTCGTCGTCAGGACCCCAGCGATTCCAGTTGGACAACTCCTGCATGGCCTGATGAAATTCCGCTTCCGTCGAAATCGTTTTGTGG
>JBPYEE010000800.1:0-9061 GCA_051985095.1 Vicinamibacterales bacterium
GTTGAAAACAGCTATGGCGGGAAACCGTCTGTGCACGGTCGGGCTGGCCTGTCTGCTCCTCATCGGCCTGTCGACATCTGCGCGCGCCCAGGGCGTGGGCGCCATCGGCGGCATCGTCACCGATCAATCGAATGCGGTTCTTCCCGGTGTGACCGTCACGCTGTCAAGTCCAGGTTTGATCGGCGGCAATCAGACGGCCGTCACCGACGGCCAGGGGGCCTACCAGTTCGTCAGGCTCGTGCCTGGACAGTACAGCGTGAAGGCCGAACTCGAGGGGTTCACGACCGCGTTGCAGCAGAACATCGTCGTCGACGCGGACAAGACGTCGCGCGCGGACTTGAAGCTCTCGGTCGGCACGATGTCGGAGCAGGTGACGGTGATCAGCGAGGCGCCGTTGCTCGATACCACGTCCTCGATGAAGCAAACGGTCATGACCCGGGAAGTGCTCGACACGGTGCCGATGGGCAGCGATATCTGGTCCATCTCGCGGGTGGCCGAAGGCGTGCACTTGAGCAAATACGACGAAGGCGGACGGCAGATGCTCGCGCAGTCCTCCGCCTACGCACACAACAGCCGCGAAGTCGGGTACACCGTCGACGGACTGGACATCAATTCGTACTCCGGCGGCATTTCGTTCTACGTCGACAGCCAGCAGTACTCTGAGATCAACTACGTGACAGACAACGTTCCGGCCTCGTCCTACGAGGCGGGCGTCGTCATGAACATGATTACGAAGACGGGCACGAACAAGTTTCTCGGGACCGCGCAGTTCCTGGGTGCCACCCATTCGCTGGAATCCAACAACGTGACCGGCGCGCTGGCCACGCAGCTGGCGGGTGGCGTCCCGGTCAAAGTGCTGCAGGTCAATCCGGGCATCTTCCTCGGCGGCGATACGCAGAAGATCTTTGATTCAGGCTTCACCTTCGGCGGCCCGATCATCAAAGATCGTCTCTGGTTCGAGGCGACCGGATACTGGGGCGAGTTGTACAGCCACCTCCTCGGGAGCTACAACACCGACGGGACGCTGCTCTTGAACGACAACACGTTCAAGGAACCCTCCGCCAAGATCTCTTGGGCGATCAATTCCAACAACCAGCTCCACGTCACCGAATCGTGGGTGTCCGTGCTCCGGCCCCACCAGGCGGGCGGACCGACCGTGACCCAGTACTTCTCATCGAGCGCGGCGTTCTACAACCCCAGCGCGAACGTGCTGCAAATGGGCCGATGGACGAGCGTGTTGTCACCGCGGATGCTGCTCGACGTGGCAGCGATTACGACGAACGGTCAGACCAACGACCTGCCGGAGCCCGGTGTCACACCGGGCACGATCCCGGTTTTCGACAGCGTGCTGCTCACCAACAATGGGGCGGCGGCGGACTATCCGATCAACGGCGGCCGACGGACGGAGTTCGCTGCGACGTGGACATTCAACACACAGAAGCACAACCTCAGTGCGGGGTGGCAGTTCTTCAACACCGAGAACGAGCGCGGAGCCCTGAACACGTCGAACTACCCGGCGGGATTCCGGGAAGTGCTGGCCAACGGCGTGCCGTCCGCAGTGAACACCTACAACTCGCCGACCGACTATTTCAACCGGACGCACGAGACTGGATTGTTCGTGCAGGAGAAGTGGACGCCGATCAGCCGGCTGTCGCTGAACCTCGGACTTCGGTTCGACAAAACCTTTGGCTGGATCAGTTCCACTCCCGGATTCGGGTTGACCGTGAATGCCACGCCCCTGTGTCAGGTGCAGACGATTTTCATCGCCGGCCAGTGCTATCCGCCCGTCAGCGGTACCCCCGACTATCATCTGCTCAGCCCGCATTTTTCCGCGGTGTACGACCTCAGCGGTGACGGGCGGCAGGCCCTCAAGTTCTCGGCAAACCGCTACATCGTCCCGACCATCAACACGTTCCAGAATCTGGTGGTTCCGATCACGTTCGGTGGAAGTGATACGCGCGCGTGGACGGTCTGCAAACCAGGCCAGACGATTGGCTGCGACCTCAACGGCGACGGCATTCCCGAATTGAATGAATTTGGCCCCTCCAGCGGATTCCCGGTCGGCAACACGCATTTCGACCCCCACACGAAACCGCCGTATGACATGGAGCTGTCAGCCGGGTTCGAGCAGCAGCTGCCGGGCAACATGGTCGCGACGGTCGCGTACTACTACCGCGGCTATCGGGATCTCATCGGTCCGGTCAATCTGGCGGTTCCGCCCTCCGCATACACGCCAATCACCGTCACCGAGGTCAACAGCGGCCAGCAGGTCACGGTCTACAATCAGGCGCCCGCCACGCGCGGCCAGTTCAACGTCGTCTATTCGAACCATCCGGAATTCAACTCAAACTTCAACGGTGTTGATTTCGGCCTCACCAAGCGCCTCAGTCACGGGTGGTCGTTCATGGGGAACGTCAGTCTGGGGCACAGCCTGGGCGACATCTACTGCAGCACGGCCAGCTGCACGGTGACGGCCGGCGATCTGAACAATCCGAACCTTCAATTCCGGCAGGGCCCGAGCCCCAATGACGTGCCCGTGTTGGCGAAGGTGTCCGGGGTCTACGAATTGCCGTACGGGTTCAGCGTCGGCGCGACCGGGCAGTACTACCAGGGATGGCCCGACACCACGACTGTCACCGTCGGTCCGCAGACTGTCGGGCTCACGCAGGTCACCCAGACGATCACCGTGGCGCCGAGTGGCACGACGCGACTCCCGAGCGTGAACGTATACGACGTCAACGTTCGAAAGACGCTGAAGGCCGGCCGCACGACGATCGAGCCGCGCATGGATGTCTACAACCTGTTCAACCAGGTGGCGGTCACCCAGCGGATCACGACGTTGGGGCCCACCTACGATCGTCCGATCGCCGTGCTGCCAGGCCGTCTCCTCAAGTTCGGCGTCAACGTCAGCTTCTAACGGAGGGTCGCGACAACTTGCGACATTTTTCATAAGGCATCTCAGCTAGGCTTCGTAAAAATTTCCGTAAGACGCGGGGTGGAGGGATCGCGTCAGGCAGGGTCCGGCCGCCGATGACGACCTCGGGGATGTGTCGAGTCGATTCAGCGAGGTTCGCATGACTATGCGGAGAAACCTTCGTCGACACGTGGCGCTCGCGCTGTTCCTTCTCGCCGCATTGCCCGCGGCGGCCCTCGCCCAGGGAGTTGGCTCCATCGGCGGCATCGTGACCGACCAGTCCAACGCCGTCCTCCCCGGTGTGACGGTCACCCTGTCGAGTCCGGGTGTCATCGGCGGCAACCAGACCAGTGTGACGGACGGGCAGGGGGCCTACCAGTTCTCGCGGCTCGTGCCGGGTCAATACAGCGTGAAAGCCGAGCTGCAGGGATTCAAGTCGGCGCTCCAGGAGAACATCACGGTCGACGCCGACAAGACATCGCGTGCCGACTTGAAGCTGGCGGTCGGTACCGTCTCGGAGGACGTGACGGTGTCGGGGGCGGCGCCGCTGCTGGACACGACGTCCGCCTTGAAGCAAGCGGTCATGTCGCGCGAGATTCTCGACACCGTGCCAATGGCGCAGGATATCTGGTCGATTGCGCGCGTGGCCGAGGGCGTGCACTTGAGCAAGTACGACGTCGGCGGGCGGCAGATGCTGGCGCAGTCGTCCGCGATCTCGCACAACAGCAGCACGCAGAACTACCAGGTCGACGGGATGGACATCAACTCTTACTCGGGAGGCATCTCGTTCTACGTGGACAGTTTCCAATACCAGGAAATCAACTACCAGACGGATAACCAGACGGCGTCAGCCTATTCGGGCGGCGTCGGCATGAACATGATCTCCAGGACCGGCACGAACAAGTTCCTGGGGACGGCGATGTTCCAGGGCGCAACGCACGCGATGGAGTCGGACAACGTCGGTAGAACCGGTGCCCTCGCGACGCAGATCGCCGCGCAGATTCCGGCAAAAGTGCTCCAGACCAATCCGGATATGTTCTACGGCGGTGACACGCTGCACATTTTCGATGCCGGCATTGCCTATGGCGGTCCGATCATCCGGGATCGCCTGTGGTTCCAGGGTATCTACTACGCGGGCTCTCTCTACCAGCACCTCCTCGGCAGCTACAACACGGACGGGACGCTGCTGCTGGTGACGAATCGATTCCTTGAGCCGACGGGAAAGATCTCGTGGGCGATCAATCAGAACAACCAGCTGCATGTCACGGAGTCGCGCGTCGGCGTTACACGGCCGCAGCAGGCGGGCGGCCCGACCGTGACGCAGTACTTCTCGTTCGAAGCGACCTACCACAATCTCAGTGCGAACACGATGCAGATGGCCCGCTGGACGAGCGTGCTGTCCAACCACATGGTGCTCGACGCTGGCGTCATGACGACTAACGGCCAGACAAACTATGTGGCGCAGCCGGGCGTCGTCCACGATGGCAGCATTCCGCACTTCGACAGTGTAACGCTGAATAACACGGTCGCTTTCGCCGGATACCGGGACAACTCCGGCCGGCGGACGCAGGTGCAGGGTACGCTGAGCTACTCCAGCGCCAAGCATCAGGTGCAGGCAGGCTACCAGTTTTACAACACGGAAAACGAAAACGGGTATTTCGGGTACGCCCCGTACTATCCGCTCAACATGCAGGCGGTGTACGCGAACGGCGTGCCGACGTCAGTGCACACCTACAATTCGCCGAGCGATTACTTCCGGCGCACGCACGAGACGGGGGTGTTCCTGCAGGACAAGTGGACGCCCACCAACAAGCTGACGTTCAACCTTGGCCTTCGCTACACGAAGTCGTTCTCCTGGGACAACAACTTCCAGGAGTTCGGGTTGGTCGTCGACCTGACGCCGATGTGCCAGGTGCAGACGGTGTTTGTGGCCGGCCAATGCTACCCGCCCGACGTCGGTCCTCATTTCAACCTCGTGTCGCCGCACTTCTCGACGGTCTATGACGTCAAGGGCGACGGGCGCACCGCGCTCAAGTTCTCCGCGAACCAGTACCCGCAGCAGCAGGTGTCGCTCGCAGACCGGGTGAATCCGATTCTGAACGTCTCGGATACGCGCGCGTGGACGGTGTGTAAACCGGGACAGACAATCGGCTGCGACCTCAACGGCGACGGTATTCCGCAACTCAACGAGCTCGGCCCATCGAGCGGCTATAACTCGGGAACGACGAACCACTTCGATCCCAACCTGAAACTGCCGTATGACCTGGAGGTTTCTGGCGGCATCGAACAGCAACTGCCGGCGGATCTGGTCTTTTCAGCAATGTATTACTTCCGCGGCTACCGCGATCAGATCGCCGCGACAAACCTGGCCGTGCCGGCGTCGAGCTACATCCCGATCACAGTCACCGAGGTCAACAGCGGACAGACGCTCACGGTGTACAACCAGAATCCGGCGCTGGCGGGTCAGTTCAACGTCCTGTTCTCGAATTCGCCGCTGCTCAACAGCAACTACAACGGCGTCGACATCAGCCTGAACAAGCGCTTGAGCCACAACTGGTCGCTGTTGACCAGTGTGAGCTTCTCGCACAACGTCGGTGACGTCTACGGCGGCGCGTCGGCCGCCGCAGGTGACTTGAACAATCCGAACCTCGGGTACCGTCGCGGTCCCGGATCGATGGACTCGCCGGTGTTCGCCAAGGTGTCTGGGGTGTACGCGCTGCCCAGGGGATTCAGCGTCGGCGTGTCCGGGCAGTACTTCCAGGGCTGGCCCGACAAGACCACGGTCCTGGTGCAGCCCAATACGATCCGGCTCACGCAGGGCACGCAGGCCGTCGTGGTGCAGGCGGTCGGGACGACGACGCTGCCGTCGGTCAACCTCTGGGATTTCAATGTGCGCAAGAGCTTCAAATTCGGAACGGTGACGCTCGATCCGCGCGTGGACATGTACAACACGTTCAATGTGGCCGACTCGACGCAATGGATCACGCAGCTCGGCCCGACGTTTCACCAACCGATTGCGGTGACCGGCGGTCGACTGATCAAGGTGGGCTTCAACATGACGTTCTAGGAGGCCGGCACAGAGCCGGACACGACTCCGATGGTGCGAACAATACCCCATTCATCCAGGTGGACTGCCGTGTCGAACTCCATCCAAGACGTGACGCTGCGCGTGCGGATCTGCGCTCTTGTCCTCTTTGCTGTCGGCGCCGCGGGCTGCCAGTCTCAGTATCTGGTGCCCGGCAGTTCACCCGTCAGTCCGACCAGCCAGCCCACGCCGGCGATCGTTTCCCTGTCGACGACCAGTGGCGCGATCGGTTCATCGGTGACGATTGCGGGCATCAATTTCGGCGGGGCTCAGGGCGCGAGCACGGTCGCGTTCAATGGCACCGGAGCCACGGCAAAGAGCTGGGCCACCAACAGCATCGTGGTCACCGTTCCGTCGGGCGCCACGTCGGGCTCGGTGGTCGTGACAGCCGGCCTGCCGAGCAACGGCGTATCCTTCACCGTCACGCCGTAGCGAGTCCGACCTTCACGGGCAGGGAATAGTGCGCGGTCGATATGGATGGTTCGTCGCGGCCGTTTGCTGTGCGGTCGTCCCGCCTGCCCAGCGCCCCGGTGACGCGCAATCGAGACCGGTCGACGCAGTCACGTTCGCGAAGCAGATTGCGCCGCTCCTGTTCGATCGATGCGGCGGATGCCACCGGCCCGACGGACCGGCACCGTTCAGTCTCCTCACCTACGGGGCCGCGAAACAACGCGCCACGCTGATCGCGTCGGTCACCAAGCGGCAGCTGATGCCGCCATGGAAGTCGGAGCCCGGCTACGGAGAATTCGTGGGCCAGCGTCACCTGACCGCCTCCGAGATCGGCCTGATTCAACAGTGGGTCGCCGGCGGAGCGCTCGAGGGCGACCCGCGCGATCTTCCGCCGCCGCCGAAGTGGACGGCGGGCTGGCGGCTGGGCACGCCTGATCTCATCGTCTCTCTGCCACAGCCGTACGTCGTCCGGGCGGCCGGACCCGACTTCTCGAGAACGTTCGTGCTCCGTCTTCCGGTCGATCGCCCTCGCTACGTCAGAGGTTTCGAATTCCAGCCGGGGCCCGCGGGCGTTGTGCATCACGCCAACATCCGCATCGACCCGACGCCGGCGTCGCGCGCCCTTTTCGACGAGGATGGGGAGCGCGGGTACGAAGGGCTCCTGCCCTCAGCGGTGTACCCCGACGGCTTCTTTCTCGGCTGGACTCCCGGACAGGTCGCGCCGCTTCTCCCAACGGGCCTCGCCTGGCGGCTGAATCCCAACACTGACCTCGTCGTCGAAATGCATTTCGTGCCGAACGGCAAGCCACAGCCGGTTCAACCATCCGTTGCGCTCTACTTCACCAACGAGGTGCCGACGCAGACACCATCGATCCTCAGGCTCGGTCGACAGAACATCGACATTCCGCCGGGGCAAAACGATTACGTCACGACCGATTCCTTCGTCCTGCCGGTGGATGTCGATGTCATTGCCGTTCAGCCCCACGCTCACTACCGCGCGCGCGAGATCGTCGGCACCGCGACGCGGCCCGACGGATCTGCAACGCCGCTCATCTACATCAAGGATTGGGACTATCGCTGGCAGCACGTGTACCAGTACGTCACCCCGCTCACGCTACCGAAGGGGACGACGTTGTCGATGCGCTTCACCTTCGACAATTCGGCGCAGAACCTTCGCAATCCTCACCAGCCGCCGACCCGCGTGCACTGGGGACAGCAGTCGACCGACGAGATGGGCGATTTGTGGGTCCAGATGCTGACACGGGACGACCGCGATCGGCGGCTCCTCGATGCCAGCATTCTTCCGAAGCACCGTGCGGAAGAGATCGTGGGATATGAGGTGCGCATTCGACAGGATCCGGCCCAGGTCGCGCTCCACAACGAAGTGGCGCGGTTGTACGGAGACGCCCGGCAGTTCGGCCAGGCGGTCGCGCATTTCAAGACGGTGACGACACTCGAGCCCGAGTCCGCCGCCGCGCACTACAACCTGGGAACCGCGCTGCTGTCGGACGGCCAGGCGCGCCACGCGATCGAGGAATATCGGGAAGCGCTTCGACTGAACCCGGAGTATGTGCCGGCGCACAACAACCTCGGCAATGCGCTGCTCGTCACCGGCAATTTGTCCGAGGCGCTCGAGCATTTTCAGACAGCCGAACGACTTGATCCGGCTGACGGCGATGCGTATTACAACGTCGGCACGCTCTTGCTCGCGCAAGCGGACGCTGCTGCCGCCGTCGACTCATTTCGGGAAGCCGTCAGACGCCAGCCCGACGCGATCGCGCCGCTCGCCAACCTCGCCTGGGCTCTTGCCATTCTGCCGGCACCTCCGGCCGGATCGGCGGAGGAAGCCATTGGTCTGGCCGAACGGGCCGCGGCGCTCAGCGAACGGCGCGACCCCCGTGTCTTGAACGCGCTCGCCGCGGCGCAGGCCGCGGCCGACCACTTCGATCTCGCCGTTTCGACGTGCGAGGCCGCACTCGCGCTCAAACCCGACGCGCCGCTCGCGGCCGCCATCCGCGAGCGACAGCTGTCGTACCGACAGCATCGCCGCTATGTGCTGTTGCCGCCGTCGCGATGATTGCCCGCCGATCGGCGATCCTCGCGTTTGCGTGCTGCCTGGCCTACGCCAACGGTTTGAACGGGCCGTTTGTCCTCGACGACAGTTCCACCATCGTCGGCAACCCCGCCATCCGGCAGCTCTCCGACGTTGCGTCCGTCGTCCGACAACATGACACGCCCATCTCGGGGCGACCTGTCGCCGCCTTCACCTTCGCAGTCGACTACGCCGGCGGCGGGTTGAACGTCATTCCGTACCACGTCACCAACCTCGCGATCCACATCCTCTGTGTGTTACTCGTGTTCGGAATCGCGAGGCGGACGCTGATCGCGGTGCAGTGGGTCGGGGCGGCCGCGTCCGCCGGTGACGTCGGCTTCGCGATCGCGCTGATCTGGGCCGTGCATCCGTTATGCAGCGAACCGGTCGAGTACCTCACGCAGCGGACCGAGTCGCTGATGGCGCTGTTTCTGCTGGTGACGCTGTACGCATCGATCCGCGGCCGGACGTCCGCTTCGCCGCTGCGATGGGACGCGCTTGCCGTCACCGCCTGCGTCCT
>JBPYEE010000801.1:0-6601 GCA_051985095.1 Vicinamibacterales bacterium
GTCAGCGAATCGGGTGGGTTGACGACCACGCGCTCGTGGCTCGTGAGGCCGGAGACGACCTCGACGGTGTCGCCGAAATCCCGGCCGGTCACGACGGGGCGCATGGTGACGCGATTGGCCGCGTCGAGGGTTGCGACCTGCAGGCCGTCGCCCTTGAAGATCACCGCGTCCACCGGCAGCGTGAGCGTCGTCGCCGGCGTTGGCAGTTTGAGGTGGACCTCGGCGTAGGAACCGGCCAGCAGCTGCCCGCCGGCGTTGTCGATGTCGACCTCGGTCAAGAGCGTGCGCGAGGAGACGTCGATGGCGTTCGACGTGCGGACGAGCGTCCCGGTGAACCGCCGGTCGGGGAACTCCTTCAGCGTCAGGTCGGCCTTGAGGCCGGGGGTCGCCGCGCGCGAGTAGACCTCGGGCACGTTGATGAAGACGCGCAGCTTGCTCATCGCCGCGATGTGGAACAGCTCTTTCGCATTGCTGCCCGAATCGATCAGCGCCCCGACATCGATGTTCCGCGCCGTGATCACGCCGTCAAACGGCGCTTCGATCCGCTGGAATGCCTGCAGCTGCTCCAGCCGCTTCACGTTGGCGCGCGCCGACGCGACCGCCGCCACCTTCGCCTCCAGACTGCCATTCGCGTTGTCGAGGTCCTGGCGCGACACCGAATCGGTCTGGATCAGATCGCGATAGCGCTCGGCCGTCGTCTGCGCCAGACGCTCGTTCGCTTCCGCGTTGGCCAGATCGGCCCGCGCCTGCATCAGCTGCTGGTCGAGTTCGGGCGTGTCGATCTCGGCGAGCAGCTGCCCCTGATGGACGTGCGTGCCGATGTCGGCGGTCCAGCGTTTGAGATAGCCATTGGTGCGCGCATACACCGCCGCATCGGTAAACGCCTGCATCGTGCCGGGCAGCGCGATTTCCTGCTGGGGGGCCGCCTGCTCGGGGGTGGCGACCGCCACGGTTGGCACCGCCATCTCGCGCGTCTCCTGGGTGACGACGCCGAGCGCGCGCGTCCGGGTGCTGACGCCCCAGAAGGCGACGCCGACGGCGGTGGCGAGCAGCAGCGTGCCGCCCATGATTGGTCCGGCTTTCATCAGTAGTTGGTCCTTGCTTCAGCGACCGCAGCGGCCGGTTGCTGATCGTGGCGGCGCCGGTGAAAAATCGCAAACACCGCGGGGACGAAAAACAGCGTCGCGATAGTGGCCAGCGTCAGGCCGCCGATCACGGCCCGGCCGAGCGGCGCGTTCTGTTCGCCGCCCTCGCCAAAGCCGAGCGCCATCGGCACCATGCCGATAATCATCGCCAGCGCCGTCATCAGGACGGGGCGGAAGCGCGTGAAGCCCGCTTCGACCGCCGCCGAGGCCGCCGACACGCCGTCGGCGAGCCGCTCTTTGGCGAAGCTGACGACGAGGATGCTGTTGGCGGTCGCGACGCCCATGCACATGATCGCGCCGGTCAGCGACGGCACGCTGATGGTGGTGTGCGTCACGAAGAGGATCCAGACGATTCCCGCCAGCGCCGCCGGCAGGGCCGAGATGATGATGAACGGATCCAGCCACGACTGGAAATTCACGACGATCAGGAGGTAGACGAGGATGATCGCGAGCGCGAGGCCGGCGACGAGACCCACAAACGACGTCTGCATCGTTTCGACCTGGCCCCGCACCACCAGCTGCGAGCCGCGCGGCAGCTCGCGCTTCGCGGCGTCGAGAATCGGCGTCATCTCGCGCGCCACCCCGCCCAGATCGCGACCCTGCACGGCGCCGAAGATGTCGATGACCGGCTGCACGTTGTAGTGCGTCACGACGGCCATGTGCGCTTCGCGCTTCATCGAGGCGAGCGCCTCGAGCACCTGGGGCTTCGAGCCGGGCACCGACGGCGACAGCGGGATCGTGTTGATGTCCTCGATCGATCCGACCTTGTACTGCGGCGTCTGCGTGGCGATGAAGTAGCTGACGCCCGTCTGCGGATTCAGCCAGAACGTCGGCGTCGTCTGGGCGCTGCCCGACAGCGAGATCAGCAGGTTGTTCGCCACATCCTTTTGCGTATAGCCCGTGTCGACCGCGCGCGTGCGGTCGACGTCGAGATGGAGCAGCGGCTGATTGAACGCCTGCTGCACGCGCAGGTCGACCATGCCCGGCACCTCGGCGAGCCGGGTCAGCAGCGTCGACGCGAACCGCCGGTTGGCCTCCAGGTTGCGGCCGACCACCTGGATGTCAATCGGCGCCGGCAGGCCGAAATTCAGGATCTGCGTGACGATGTCGGCGGCGATGAACGAGAACTGCACGCCGGGATAGGTCCGGATCAGGCGGAGCCGGAGGTCGTGCATGTACAGGTCGGTCGGCCGGTGGCCGGCCTTCAGCGCGACGAGGATGTCGGCGTCCGACGAGCCAATCGGCGCCGAGTTCGTGTACGCCAGATTGATCCCGCTGTAGGGGAGGCCGATGTTGTCGATGACGCTGACGATTTCGTCGTTCGGGATCACCTGACGGATCGTCTCCTGGACGTGATCGCAGAGCGCCGCCGTTTCCTCGATGCGCGTGCCGGTCGGCGCCCGGAGGTGCAGCTTGAACTGGCCGCTGTCGACCGTCGGGAAGAAGTCTTCGCCGACCCAGCGCACGAGCGCCAGCGACGCCGCGCACAGCCCGAGGAAGAACAGGGCAAACACCGCACGGCGGGCGACGGCGCGCTCGACGAGCGTCCGGTAGCCGTTGCGCAGCCGCAGGAACTGGCCGTCGATCGCGCGCTGGAGCCGGACAAACGGATTGCGGCTGACGGTCGCGCCGTGGTGGCTCTCTTCGTGGGCGTGCAGCAGGTATTTCGCCATCGTCGGCACGAGGGTGCGCGAGAGCACGTAGGAGGCGAGCATCGCGAAGACCACCGCCTCGGCCATCGGGACGAACAGGTACCGGGCGACGCCGGTCAGGAAGAACATCGGGACGAAGACGATGCAGATGCAGATCGTCGACACAAAGGCGGGGATGGCGATCTGCTGGGCGCCGTCGAGAATGGCCGGTTCGAGATCCTTGCCGCCCTCGAGCTGCGTGTTGATGTTCTCGATCGCCACCGTCGCGTCGTCGACCAGGATGCCGACGGCGAGGGCGAGGCCGCCGAGCGTCATGATGTTGATCGTTTCGCCGAGCGCGCTCAGGACGATCATCGAACTCAGGATGGAGAGCGGAATCGACACGGCGATGATGAGCGTGCTCCGCCAGCTGCCGAGGAAGATCAGGATCATCAACGCCGTCAGACAGGCGGCGATCACCGCCTCGCGCAGCACCCCCTCGATCGAGGCGCGCACGAAGAGCGACTGATCGGCCAGCGGCTTGACCGCGAGGTTCGTCGGCAGGCTCGGCAGCACGCGCGCGACCGCGGCCTTGATGTTCTGGATGACATCGAGCGTCGAGGCGCTGCCCGTCTTCATCACCACCATCAGCGCCGCGCGCTGGCCGTCGACGCGCGCAATGTTGGTCTGCGGCGGATAGCCGTTTCGCACGTGCGCGACGTCGTGGATGTAGATCGGCGTCCCGCGGACCGTCTTGATCGGCAGATCGTTGAGCTCATCGACCGTCTGCGGGCTGGCGTTCAGGTCAACGTCGTATTCGTACGTGCCGATCTTCGACGTGCCCGACGGCAGGATCAGGTTCTGGTTGCTGATCGCATTGACCACGTCGGCGGGCGCGAGGTTCTTCGCCTGCAGCGCCTCCGGATCGAGGTCCACCTGGATCTGCGGCTGCTTGCCGCCGTAGGGCCACGGCAGCGCCGCGCCCGAGACGGTGGCGAGCTGCGGCCGCATGAAGTTGACGCCGAGATCGAACAGCTGCTGTTCGGACAGTCCGCGGCCGGACAGCGCCAGCTGGATGATCGGCACGCTCGAGGCGTTGTACTGCAGGATGAAGGGCGGCGTCGTGCCGGCCGGCGCCTGGCGCAGCATCGCCTGCGAGACGGCCGTGGTCTGGGCCACCGCGAGATCGACCTTCGCCCCCGGCTGCAGGAAGATCTTGACGATCGACACGCCCCGGAGCGACGTCGACTCGATGTGCTCGATGTCGTTGACGGCCGTCGTCAGCGACCGTTCGTAGTTCGAGATGATGCGATCGGCCATCTCCTGGGCCGACAGCCCGCTGTATTGAAACATCGCCACGACGACCGGGATGTCGATGTTCGGGAAGATGTCGGTCGGAGTCCGCGCGATCGTGAACGGGCCGATGCCGAGAATGAGCAGCGCGAGGACGACAAAGGTGTACGGCCGGTTCAGCGCGACGCGGACGATCCACATGACGGATTAAACCCCCATTGTACGCAGCGCGTGCGACGGCAGTTGCAACGGGATGTCACCTGGACTGGTTCCAGAACGGCGCTATACTGGAACCGTGCCGGTGAGCCTGTCGATCAAGCGCGTGCCCGACGAGGTGGCGCAGCGCCTGCGCGAGCGCGCCGCGCGGCACCGCCGATCCCTGCAGGGCGAGCTGCTCGACATCGTCGAGCAGGCGGCGCAGCCGACGGCGCTGACCGTCGACGACGTGTACCCGCGTGTGAGGCGCAGTCTGCCCAAAGGCGGTTCCCGATCGGTCGAGGTGACCCGCAAACTCCGCGATGGCCGCTAGGGGGTCGACGCGCCGGCGTTCTGCGCGGCCGCCTTCGACCCGGTCGACGCGGCGGCGCTTCTCGGCCGCCTCGGTGGCCATCGGCTCCACGCGCCCGCGCTCGTCGAGTTCGAGTTGACGAGCAGCGCCCGGACCCGGACGCGTCACGTTTCCGATCGCGCCACCCGTTTCGACGAAGCGGTGAATCTGCGGTCGCCGTTGCCCCTGCGAGACCGCCCGGTCGAGGGCCGGGGCGGGCTGCGCCTGGCGATGCAGCCCGGGCTGACGGCGTACCAGGCGAGCGACGTCTGGTTGGCGCAGTCGCTCAGAGGCCCGCTCGTGACCCTGGACAGGAAACGTGCGACCTGCGCCGGGAAGAGCTGACCACCACCACGTGTACGTCGTGTACCTGCGCAACCCGAAGCGCGACGGACGGGCCGCGTACTACGTCGGGATGACGGGCCTCACCCCGGAGCAACGGTTCGCCAACCACAAGAACGGCGTCAAAGCGGCCGGTGTCGTGAAACGGTTCGGCGAGCGTCTCGTGCCGAAGTTGTACGCGCACCTGAATCCGATGTCGTACCCCCGGGCCAAGGCGATGGA
Source organism: Vicinamibacterales bacterium (assembly GCA_051985095.1). GTDB lineage: Bacteria > Acidobacteriota > Vicinamibacteria > Vicinamibacterales > CAVVIG01 > Gp6-AA45. The sequence continues at coordinate 5,181 of JBPYEE010000801.1, forward strand.
AGGCTTTCTCGCCGACAGCCTCCGCAAGCGCGGATTCGTGGTGTACGGCGGCCACTGATGCAGCCGCGCCTGCCCTTCGACGAGCCGGCGCTTCACTGCGTGCGTCACCCGCGTGCCCGGCGCTACGTGATCCGCGTGCAGGACGACGGCAGCGTCCGCGTCACGATTCCACGATGGGGATCGAAGAAGGAAGCCGTCGCCTTCGCCACCCGCGAACAACCCTGGATCGATGAGCAGCGCCGGCAACTCGCGATCGCCAGTCGCCTGAGCGCGTTGGAGACGGCGTCGCCCGATCGGGGCGACGCGGCGGCGCTGCGCGATCGGGCGAAGCGCCTCCTGCCGGCGCGATTGGCGGACCTGGCGGCCCAGTACGGCCTGACCGTGACGAGGGTGAGCATCCGTGATCAGAAAGGGCGATGGGGATCGTGTTCGCCGGGCGGACACATTTGTCTGAATTGGCGGCTGGTCGCGATGCCGGATTGGATCCGTGATTACGTGCTCATCCACGAACTCATGCACCTCAAACGGATGGACCACTCCCCGGCGTTCTGGCGGCTGGTTGCTGCCGCGTGCCCCGAGTTCCAGGCGGCGCGCGCGTGGCTCAGGGCCCGCTTCCGCGGTTGAACACCCGCCCGAGGTCCAACCCGAACTGCGGGTCGTTGCGACGGCCTTCGATCTTGAAGGGGACGGCGCTGCCGTTGCGGCCGTCCCTTCGGCGGAACAGCGGATCGACCGCTTTCAGAAGCAGCCGTTTCAAGCCCGTTTGCGTTTGCGACACGGTCGCGTCCATCAGCATCGTGCCGTGAAAATCGAGCTGCTCGGATCGCACCCCGTACGCGCCGGCGAGCCGGACCTCGGCCCCCGGCACCGCGAAAGTCAGCTCGGGCAGCGCGAGTTTGCCCGCGGCCAGTTTGAACCGGCCCCCGAAGTTCGACAGCACCCGGCCGGGTTCCTCGGCTACGCGTTGACCGCGGCTCCGCAGGCTGAGCTCGTTGATCTTTGCCTGCACATCGATGTTCGTGAAGCGCGCGGCGGCAATCGAAAACCGGCCGTCGAGGCGCAGCCGATCGATCACGTCAGGTTGGCCCGGTGGCAGCAGAAACGTTGTCCGGAGCTTCAGCGCGCCGGTCATCGGGGGCTGCGGCGAGGGCACGGCCATGCGCATGAGGTCTTCGATCCGCGCCCGATCCATCGAAATGTCGAGCCGTACGATGCGGCCCGTCCGTGCTCCTTCGTCGTACACGCCGCCGGTCGCGACGAGCGATGAGCGCAGGAAGCTCGCCTCGATCCGCTTCAGATACGTATTGCCGTTGGTGCCGTTGACGACGGTGTGGTAGGCGGCGCGGAGCGGAAACGGATGCCCGCCCACCTGAATCGTGAAGTCGGGCGTCTCGGTGTCGCCGTTCACGTCGATGGCATCG
>JBPYEE010000802.1:0-12813 GCA_051985095.1 Vicinamibacterales bacterium
TCGAAGCCCGTCTCTTTCGAGCCAGAGACGAGTTCCACGTGCCGCACCTGGTGGATGTTGAAGTGACGCAGGGTCTCCGCCGTCTCGTACGCGCCGGCGAGGTGCCACCCGGCCGGGCCGCCGAAGCGATTGCGGACCTGGCCGACCTCGATCTGCATCGCCACGCCCATCTCGATCTGCTAACTCGCGCGTGGAAGTTGCGCGAGAACGTCACGGCGTACGACGCCGTGTACGTCGTTCTGGCAGAAGCGCTCCATGCGCCGATCGTCACGTGTGACACGCCGCTCGCCAAAGCGCCAGGGCACCGCGCGCGCATCGAACTGATTGAGTGATGCCTTGCGTTTAAGTTCTTCGCGACCACACCCTATGGCGAGGACCCGCTGATGGCACATGTAGCGGGCCAGCTGATCCTGTGGAAGTTCGATAACGCCATTTGGGCCTCTCCGTAAGCCGCGAATGATCAACGTCTTAGGAAGGTGGCGCGCCGTAAAGGACGGTTTTCGCAACTACCTGATCAGGCGGACGTGAAAACGCCGTGGGGTCGACGGGGATCGAACCATTTGAAGCGTGTTTTGCTAAATTGCAGATGGCACGCGACTTTTGGTTCAAACAGTTGATTCAGCAAGCGTTTCGGTCCTGTCAGATGCACTTTCCAGTTCTCTCGAACGGTCGCAAGTGCGCCGCAGTCTTAGAGACATTTTGGAGACGGCTCGCGACGCCGCGCTCGATCCAACGTCGATCGCCGCCCTGACCAGTCGGCACGCCTTGCAGCGCAACGTAAGAGACCGACGGGAGCACGACGCCTCCAGAAGTGTGCCAAAAGAGCGCCGCTATTTTACGCAGTTCGAATTAGTACACCCCGCACGCTATTGCACGAAGGCCGAATAAACACCTCAGACGCCGAATAAACACCTCAGACGCACCATCTACGCCCGGCGATGAAGGGTCAGTTTAAGAACGTGAAAACGCTGAGGATGTTCGAAAAACTATCGGTCCACGTGGGCGTGGATTCCTGCACGCGCGGGGGGCCCCAACGAGAGTCCCTCACCAACGCGGCGAGATCATCACTCGATCGCGCCATCACGACCCAGTCAGACGCGGTTTTTCCGTCAGCACGGACGCTCGATCCGATGTCGTCGTCCCTTTGCTCGAGCGCGACTAACCCATGAAAGGCTGCGAGACGTCCAAGTACAGGGCCGAGTGTCAAGTGACGGTTGGAAATATGAAACGCCAGGACGCCTTGAGGCTCGAGTCTTGTGAGATAGAGCGACAGCGCCTCGCTCGTCATTAAGTGCATCGGTATCGCATCTGAACTAAACGCATCCAGCACGATCAATCCGTACTGAGGCATCGGATCCCTGGCAAGCGATAGACGCGCGTCGCCCAACACCACGCGGCAACCGTCGCTGCACTGCTTCAAATAGGTAAATCCACCGGTCGTCCTCGCAATCGTTTCGACGGCCGGATCGATTTCGTAAAACGTCCATTGTTGATCCGGGCGCGCGTACGTCGCGAGCGTGCCGACACCCAACCCTACGACGGCGACGTGCGGCACACGAGAGAGGCGTGGGATCGCGTCGAATACTTGTCCAAACGGCCCTGTGCGGTGGAAGTAGGTCAGCGACTCACCGGCGCGGGTCGGATCCAGTGCCTGAATCCCGTGCAGCGTCGTCCCATGAAACAGGGAGCGATAGCGGCCTTCCGGGTCGATGCTGACGCGGTACACGCCGAAAAACGTTCGCGTCCGGTAGAGCACTGTGCCGTCGGCATTGGCATTTGTCGTGACCATGCCGGTCAGAAACAGTGCGGCCACGGCCAGCGCGAAACGGCGCGCGCGGCCCGCTTGGCTGAACACCGCGATCGCCGGCACGAACAGTGCCAACCGAGGGCTGCCGCCTACGCGGTGCACGAAAAAGATGAACGCGGCCGTTCCAATGGCAATCGTGATTGGTACAACAGTGTCAGCGATCTGCCGCGACCAGGACGACCGTGCATGGTCGGGCCGGCACCGCAGCAGACAGACAGCGATCAGTGCCAACGGATACTCGAGGATGCTGTTGAATACTGCTGGAGCCACCAGGGTGTTGAACACGCCGCCGAGCATGCCGCCAATTGAAATCCAGAAATAGAACCCGGTTAGCTGCGCCGGTGACGGGCGATCGCGGGCAATGTCGCAATGGCACAGTAGCGCGGCAAACCCAAAGGCCGTTAAATGAATCGGAACGATGATCCAGCCCGGTCCGGTCACGTGGACGATCATAAAGACGACCAGCGCAACGATCAGCAGCGGTAATCGCCGGTCGGCGACTTCGCGCCACCAGTCGGCTCGCGACCCGAATGCGGCGATGAATGTCGCGAGATACAACGCGAGCGGCACGACCCACATCAGCGGCACCGCCGCAATATCCGTCGTCAAGTAGCTCGTCACGGCGAGCATGAGGCTCGACGGAAGGAAGGCCAGCGCGGTCCATTTCAGGCGGCTGCGCCAATCGACAACAGAAACGAATTCGTCAACACGAACTGGCGTGACTGTGGGAACTGGCTCGCTCGTCGACACGCTGATTCGGGCTGCAACTCCGACACATGTCAACGCGAGTACCGCCAGGACTGCGTACCCGACCGCCCACACCAATGTCTGTGTGCCCAGGGATAACGTTGGTTCCACGAGCGTGGGATACGCGAGCAGTGCGAGCAAGCTTCCTGCGTTGCTTGCGGCGTACAGGAAGTACGGGTCGCGGCCGCTACGATCATGTGTTGACGCGAACTGCTTTTGCAATAGCGACGCGTTGATCGACAGTGCAAAAAACGGCAGGCCGACCGACCGGAACAGAAGGGCAAGCAACCAGACGATCGGGTGGCCGTCCGCCGGTGGGTTTTCGGCACCGCGGAGCGCAACCGGCAAGACGAGCAGCGGCAGCGCGAGGATCGCCGCGTACGTGAAGGCGTATCGACGCGAGTTCAACCACAAGGCCGACCCGTGAGCGTACGCATAGCCTGCCACCAGGGTCGTCTGGAAAAAGACGACACAGGTGTTCCAGACCATCGGTGTTCCGCCCAGAACCGGGAGGACCATCTTTGCGATCATCGGTTCGAGCAAAAAGAGGAGAAACGCACTGAGAAAGAGTGTGAACCCAAATAGCGCAACGATCACTGACGGACGGCAACTTGCGCGCTCAGCGTTGAGCGTCGCGCCGACAGGCAGTGACACCGACTTTTCCATCACTCAGCGCGCCCACGCGGAGCAAGAACGACACCACGGCGAATCGGCACCATCACGCTGTCCGGACGGCGATCTCGAAATTACGGTTCTGGAGAAGTGGAGACAATTTCGACAGCCGCGACAGGCGGTCGCGAACGTCGGTGTCGCGGGTACGTCCACCTCTAAGGTGCCAACGCGGAAGCGTGGCCGGCGTAAGAGAAACGACGTCCAGCTGCGCCTTGGCAACATCAGGCTCGCCGCTGCCAAGAACATTCGGTCGGCTGATCGAAACGCCGGCCGGCACGCGGAATTGTGGCGACGCATGCCGGCGTGGACGCTGCGCCTGCTCGTGCCGCGGCACCTCACTCAGGCGATTCCGGCCTACCTACCAGCCGCCGTCCGCGAGCAACTCGCCATGCCGCTCCCCCCGACGTCGTGGAGGAGTTCCGCGGTCGGTAGCCCGCGGTACACCTGGCTCGGCACGGAGCAGGAGAAGGTCGAGGCGCTATGTCCGCTCGCGCCCGCCTTGCCGCTCGATCGCCTGCCACACGCTGTGACGACACGCGGCGGCATTCGGCGTGTCCGTCTGTTCCCGGATCGGCTCCCCATCGGCATGGGGACCGACGACGATCCGGTCGTGTTTCCGTACCTGATTACGACGCCGTTCAAAGACGCCCTCCTGGACTTCGTCCAGTGTCACAGTGACCTGTGGCGCGGGCTGCCTCGCTGGACCGTGCGACTCGTCTTCCCGCGCGAGGCCGCGGCCAGCACTGGCTCGTTCGAGGCCGCCGTCCGACAAGAGTTGACGGCCCAGCTAGCACCCGACCATGTCGCGGAATTGAAGTGGCTGTTCAGACAGCGACAGGCCACGACGGATGCGCGGGCCCTGGCGCACTCCGACAAGCGGTTTTGGATCGCCGAAAAGATGTTTGCGATGACGCGCTATCACGTCCTCTATCGTCGATGGCTGATGGACGGCGACGCGGCCCTCGAGCTGGTCACTTCGTCCCGAATCAGTGACGTATTGGCGAGCGGCACTGGGCGCATCGAGGCGCACGTCTTGCGGCACGGCTATCGGCATCTGTCGCGCATGGATGCGTGTCGACAATCCACGCATTTTGGGGTCGAGAAACGGGATGAGACCCCCGCACGTCCTCAACCCCACGTCGCGCCCGGTCAAGCGACGTATCGGGAGCGTTGGCGGCGAATGGTGGCGGCTGCCAATCGTTCGTCAACCTGCTGAGCACGCACGATTTGATCGGTGGACGATGCCGCCCAGGCGGCGGCGCTGTCTGCCGACGCCGGTTCGCGGGATGACGCGATTGTAAGGAACCGTGGCGTGAACGACCCCAACGCGCATCGCGAAGGCCGCTCCGCGGCCCCTGCGGGGTCGTTCACGCCACGGTTCCCCGTCCGTGATTTTGAAGTGACATTAGTCGGCGTCGGCACCGAAGGATTGAGTTTCGGTCGTCGGCTTTTGTCGTGGTCGATCTGCTCCAGTGGCTTCGTTCGACCGCAGTCATCGTAGCATTGACAAGACGTCGCATCAGACGTCGGCGACCATCGCATAAGCGCCAACCTCAGGCTCGCTCGAGGCCCAGTCAAGGCCGACGACCGACACACGGTGCTGAGCAAGTGAGCGCCTTGACGGGGCCGCGGCGAGCCGCACAATCGGCGCGGTGATGGTCGCTTCGATAACATCGTCGACTTGTCTTCAGTCACAAGCTCCGCCTGCTTCTGCAGCCGGCCTGGGCCACACGAAAGTCACGATCCGGAACTGGAATGCGTCACCCGAATCGGTTGTGTCAGTCGGCATCCTTGCCGTACGCTGGTGCTATGTATGCCACGGCCGTCGTAGGTGGAAAGGTTGTTCGGTTCAAGCTATCGCGGGCAGTGACCCGAGCCCACCGCCAGAACCGGGGCAACGCGATGACCGACGTCGAGGCAGTTGCGTTTGTCGAATCCAAGCGACGCGCACGGGCGCTGCGACGCGCCAGGCCCTACCTTGCGAGTCGTCCTTGACACCTGCATTCTGAAGCTCCCAGCGGTCTCGGCCGAGACAGCTCAGATCGGAAGGAAGACGAGTCGATTCGACAATTCGTCGGGTTCTGTCGCCGTCCAAATCAGAATGAGATCGTCCGCGACCGCACGTATCGGAACGTGTTGGGGAACCACAATCACGCCCGGGCTGCGTTCGGAGCGCACGAACTCACGGAAATGTTTGGGCATCGTCGTCTGGTCATGCGTGACTAAGATGCGGCCGTCGCGCGCCGCGGCGGCGAGAACTTCGTGATCTTTCAGACCGGCCAGACCCGCCGACGTCGCGGTCTTGAAATCGACTGCAGGCACACGCCTGACGACGGCAGACACGATGACCTGATTCAGGTCCGCGTCAGCCTGGAACCGGATCGGCATTCAGCGGGTCAGCGGCGTGTGCTTTTTCGCGTCGGTGAGCTTTTGGTAGAACATCGGGTCCGCGTCGCGCGCGGCCTGTCGCGCGGCGTCGAAATCCTTATGCCTACCGTCGAGGTATCGATCGATGTCGTCTCGATGAGCGAGGTAGTACGTGATGGCCCCGTACACCTGCTCGAGGTTCAGGACCGGAAACGCCTGCGCGATCGCCTCGGCGGACTGGCCGGATAGAAACGCGTACACGATCGAGTCAAGGGACACGCGGCTCCCCGCGACGACGTATGCGGCGTCATGTTGCTCGATGTAGGCGTCGCTCATGGCGTTCTCCTCCCCATCTTGCGGCCTCTCGCGCCCTGAATCAAGCGTTGAGGTGGATGGCCGAATATCCGGCGGCCAACTCGCATTAAGACGGCCGCTTGACTCGGAGGCGGACGTCAACCGGTCGCTCCGTCAACGAAAGCTAGGCCGTGCTCGGGCGCGTCAAGGGTCCGATTCGCCGCTCCGCGCCCCCTTGATCTGCCCAGCGCTCCCTGGTATCTGCATTTGCCGGAGCGACGAGGATAACGAACGTAGAGATATCGCGCCTCCGTTGCATAATCGCGGCATGCTCGTCCCGCGGGCGTGGCGATCCTGGCGGAGAGACAAGGCTATCGCCCTGCTGGCCGCGGCCGCGTTTGCCGTCGGCATCGGAGCGGCCACGGCGATATACACGGTCGTCAACGCGGTGATGCTGAAGCCGTTACCCTATCGTGACGGCGACCGCTTCGTCGCCATCTTCAGCGCAGCGGTCGATGATCCCAAACACTACGGGTCGCTTTCCCTGAGGGACGCGCAAACGTATCAGGAGCGGACGCGCGTCTTCGATGCGTTCGGGTGGTTTCGCTATTCTGGCCAGAATCTGACTTTTGCGGGCGAACCGCATCACGTCGAGGGCGTCGCGGTCACGCTGCCTCTGGCGCGCCAACTCGGCGTCAATCCGATTCTGGGTCGGTGGTTCCAGGATGAGACGGGCGTCGTGATCTCTGCACCAATCTGGCGACAGCTGGGGACTGACTTCCGCATCGTCGGCAAGTCCCTGACGCTCAACGGCCGCAGCTATACGGTCACCGGCGTGATGCCAGAGCACTTTCAGCTTCCCGTCGCCGGAATCCTCTCCGCGGGCGCGCAGACCGATGTCTGGATGCCGCTCGATCCCGCAGGACGAGGCGAACCCGAAGGGAGCGCAGTGTATTTTGTGTACGCGCGACGCAAACCAGGTGTGACGTTTCCCGCGGCCGAGGCCGACGTGAAACGAGTAGCTGGGGAGATCGCCGCGGAAGATCCCGTCAACCGTTCGGCCTATACGGCGCGCGTCTTCGATCTTCGGGAAACCGTCATCAAGGATATCCGGCCCACACTGCTGCTGCTGTTAGCAGCGGCAGTGCTCCTGTTTTTGATCACATGCGCGAACGCCGCCGGACTGCTGCTGGCGCGGTCTGTTGCCCGCGCGAGGGAAACGGCGATGCGCGTCGCGCTTGGAGCCAGCCGGCCACAACTCGCCGGACACTACCTCGCCGAAAGCCTTCCGATCGCGCTCGTGGGTGCGACCGGGGGGATCATGCTGAGCCTCACGCTGACACCGGCAATCGTGTCGATGGTCGCGAATTATCTTCCGCGCGCGGAGGAGATTGCCGTCGATTGGGCAGTGGTATTGTTCGCCGCGGGAGCGACGATTCTCGCCAGCGCGCTGTCCAGCCTGGCGCCGCTCTGGCAGGCGCTGCGGACCGCTCCATCGGAGGCGCTTGGCGAAGGGGCCCGTGCGTCAGCGGGCGCGCGCAGCCGTCGCTTCTCTCAGTCGCTGGTCGGCGCCGAAATCGCCCTGGCCTTCGGCCTGCTCTCTGTCAGCGCGATCCTGATCGGCCACCTCAGGAACCTGACGCGCACGTCAGCCGGTCTCGACGCTGATCATGTGTTGACGTTCGTGGCCAGCATCCCGACGCCCGTCGCAGACGATCGTGCGAAGCGCGTCCCATTTCAGCGACGGCTGGTCGAAGCTTTGCAGGTCATTCCGGGCGTCGACGCCGTCGCTTTTGCGAACCAGTTGCCAATCGACGGCTGCTGTTTCGGGACCAACATCTATCCCGAAGGCCGCCCTGCGGAACTCATGGCGGGACAGCGGACCAGCCTCATGGCCATCAGTCCCGATTACTTTCGCGCGATGGGGATTCCGCTGCGACGCGGGCGACTCCTGAGCAACACCGATATTCGCGATGACTATATCGTCTCCGTCATCAGCCAGTCCGCGGCTACCCGCTACTGGCCCGACCGGGACCCCATTGGAAGGTATGGGACGTTTGCCAATCCCCGCGGCTCGCGCTTCCAGGTGGTCGGAGTCGTCGGTGATGTACGCAACGATGGCCTGGGCAATCCGCCCGTGCCGGATATCTACATTCTGAGCGTTGTGCCAAACATCGACACGATGAACTTCGTCGTGCGCTCAACGAGACAAATGGCGGCGCTCCTGCCCGAGATCCGTCGTGCCGTCCAGCGCGTCGATCCTGAGCTGCCGCTTCATCAAATCGCGAGCATGCCCGACATCATTCGGCGATCGATGACACTCGAGCGCGCCGCGTCGGTGCTGACCGCGTTCTTTGCTCTTGCCGCGCTGCTGCTGGCAACACTGGGGGTCTACGGAATCGTTTCCTATTCTGTGCGGCATCGAAGGGTGGAGATTGGAACGCGGATGGCCCTGGGTGCCACGAGCCGTCGGGTCCTCTCGCTGATTGTCGGCGGTGGGCTGACGGTCGCCGCCGTTGGTGTAGTGGTCGGGGCTTTGCTGGGACTCGGCGCCGCGCTGTATCTGGCGCGCGCGTTCGGGATCGGGAACATTGGGCCTGTTCCATTCGTATTGGCGACCGCGATTGTCGGCGCTGTCGCATCAGCGGCGTCTGCGGTCCCGGCGTGGCGGGCGTCGCTCCTCTCGCCGATGGTGGCGATCGGGGACCAATCGCAGTCGATGTGGCAGGCCGCACGCCATCGGGTCGAGCGCGCCGTCCGGCATCTCTCGGGCGACAGCGAGCAGCCTGTCGTACCGCTTGGGACCTTGATCAGCGAGTTTGCAGATTCGGTTCGCCGAGCGGGGTCCGTTCGGGACGCCACGGATGCATCGCTCGCGACCCTCCAGCAACGGACCGGTGCGGCGTCCATCATGCTGCTTGAGAAGAGTGCTGGCGAGTACCGCAGCGGAACATGCTCGATCGCGGCCGACGGGGTCCTGCTGAGTCTGCTGCGGCACTACGCGCATCCGCTCGCATTGACGCCGAGCTACTTTGCCACGTGGCTGAAGTGGGCGCGAGAATCCAGGCCGGAACATGTCGCCGAGATCGAGGCACTCGCCTCAACCAATGCGCACATGGTGGTTCCGCTGCGCGCGAAGAACGAGGTCGTCGGGGTGCTCTTGCTGGGCCCTCCAGTCGGTCGTGAGCTGTACACGACCGCCGAGCGGCAGGTCTTGAGCAACTCCGGAGAAGTGTTCGCCTTGATGCTCGAGAACGCGCGCTTGACAGATCGTGCGGTGGAACAAGAGAAAGTGCGCCGAGACCTTGCAACGGCAGCGGACGTGCAGAGGCGACTCTTGCCGCCGCAAGCGCCGCGAAGTGCAGCTGCTACGTTCGCGGCGTTCACCCTTCCCGCGCGGACAATCGGAGGCGACTACTACGACTTTCTTGACCTGGGAGGCGAACAGGTCGGGATTGCGGTGGCCGACGTATCGGGCAAGGGCATTTCGGCTGCGCTCGTCATGTCGGTGGTGCAGGCTTCGCTGCGCGTGATCTCGTCGCAGCGGAACGTGTCCTTGTCCCAGCTTGCGGCGCAGATGAATAGATTCTTGTACCAGTCCACTGGAGCGAACAAGTACGCGACGTTCTTCTACGCGCAGGTCGAGGAGCACGGCCGACGGCTCCGGTACGTCAATGCAGGCCACAATCCGCCTTATCTGGTACGTCGTGCCAATGGCACCATACAGATCACCGAGCTGTCCGTCGGCGGTACAGTGCTCGGGCTCTTCCCGGACGTGCAGTTCCAAGAGGACGACATCGAGTTGCGACCGGCGGACTTATTCGTGGCGTTTACGGATGGTGTGACCGAGGCACTCAATACTGCTGGGGAAGAATTCGGAGAGCAGAGGCTGAAAGATCTGCTCCGCTCGGCGCTTGGAGCACCGGCGGATCAGATTTCCGCTACGTTGACGGCGAACATGCGGGCATGGATCGGTAATGCCGAACAACACGATGACTTGACGTTCGTTGTTGCGGCGATCAATTGAGCGACGTTTATGTTTTGCCCTTTTAGCACGGGCCGACTGTAGGACGAATCGCGCGACGTGGCGTGCGAAAAAATGAGAGCCGTGAACAGCTGGATTCTGCATCGAACACTCGGACGCACCGTCGGCGTCCTTCTTCTGGTGGTCGGTTCTCCTTTGGAGCGAGTTGCCGATCAGCGGCCGACATTCAAGTCTCAAATTGAGGTTGTGGCGATCAACGTCGTCGTCACCGATAGCCAGGGGGCAAACGGTGACGAACTTGACCGCAGACGCGTTCCAGATCAGCGAGGATAATCGTCCACAACGCATCACGGAGTTCACGAGGGATCCCCTTCCACTCAGTATTGCGGTGGCGCTCGACACCAGCGCGAGCATGCGCATCGGCGGCCGATTCCGACATGCGCGGGAGGCGATCTGGCGTCTGATCGATCGGCTAAAGCCGCAGGATGAAATTGCGATCTACGGGTCTGACGCGCCTAACTTGAATACATCTCGGTGGCGATCCATCGCCACCCCTCCATGTCGGCTCCAGTCGCATGGAGGCGCTTCAACGTCCCGCCCTAAGGGCCGCGCCGCGAAGCATTCTGCAGTCTGAACGCGCAAGGCACGTCATCGCAGCCAAGATGGTCCGCCGAATACGCCGCGGACCGTCAGAAATGCCCAACAGCGCGATTTCGTCTTCAAGACGGGTCTCGCAAGGGCGCCAAAAAAAAGATCGACCGACGAGGCGCGTAAAAGCCCGCGTCAACGGTCCCCAGCAATGGTCGGGGCGGCTTGCTGGCAAGCGCCACACCGCATCTGACTTTCCGAGCCAGTCTGGGCCGGAATCGGCGTCACGTCGATTTCGGAACCACGCAAACCGACGGCTCGAGACAAATCACTCACTACTTGTTGCCATCGAGCACGACTCGATGCCGCAGCGACGCGGAGGTCACGTATGAGAAAGACCATCTATCCCGATTCGGCGCATACTTCCCCGGCGATGCAACCGAGTGTCGACACGATGCCGTCGATGAGCGGATTGCCGAACCGCTTGATGACCGCCTTCGAAGTTGCCGAATTCATTGGCTGCCACGAAGAGACGGTTCGGCGTGCGTACTGGCGCGGCCAGCTGAAGAGTCAGCGGTTCGGCGTCAGAGGAAGGAGGTTCCACCCCGCCGAAGTGCTCGACTGGATCAATCGCGGAGCACCCACCAGAGTTTCTTGAACGAAAGGAGGAGCGTGTGTCTGTACGAAAAATCTGCAATCAAAAGGGCTGTCGTGCGAGCCCACGATGCGACCATCCGTGGTGGTTCGACGTGATGCACGACGGCAAACGCTGGCGAATGCGCGTCGACGACTTCGCGCTCGTGCGCGGCGCCAGCGAACCCGTGACGTCGAAGCAGACGGCCGAGCGCATCTGGGAGCCGAAGTTCGTGGCCGAGATCGCCGCTGGACGAGACCCGCGGATCGCGCCGGCGAAGGCGGCGCAACCCGAACCATTGACCGTCGGCGAATTCCTCGACCGCTACTACGTCAGCTACGTCGAGGCGGAGGCACTCCGGAGCGCCTCGACGATCAAAGGCCGGCTGAACGCCGTCAAGAAGGTCGTCGGCGATCTGCCGGTCGCGGTCCTCGAGAAGCCCGCTGAGATCATGCGGTTCAAGGCGAGCTTCCGCCAAGGACACGAGATCGCGACCGTCAATCGCGCGCTCGGCTCGCTTCGGGCGGCGATCAACTGGGGCCGCTTTCAGGATCCGCCAATCGTGTCGACGACACCCTTCCATCGATTTGGCGTGACCATCAGGACAAAGGAGGAGACCAGGCGCGATCGCCGACTCGCGACCGATGAAGGGCAGAAGTTGCTGACGGCTGCGCTCGACATGAACTGCAATGAGCACAAGTTCGTCGGCTCATCAATGCACGATCGCCTGATCGGCGCGCTCGAAACGTGCTGCCGCCAGGGCGAGATGCTCCGCATCCAGAACCGTCACGTCGACTGGGAACGGCACCAGATCGCCATTCCGGGAGCAAACGCCAAGGATGCGGAGAACCGTCGGATCCCGTTCGATCCGCAGGGTCGACTGACTCCGATTCTGAAACGGCGTGCCAGGCTCGGATCGTCCGCGTTCGTGTTCGGCGCCGAGACCGGTGAATTTCAGGCGAGCTTCAAAACAGCGTGGGAGGCGCTGCTGCTCGTCGCAAACGGACACGATACGAAACGGATTCGGCCAGGGACGTGGACTGATCGTGATCGCGAGAAGCTGCGCCAGATCGATTTGCACTGGCACGACCTACGCACGAAGGCGCCTGTCGTCTGCTCGCGGATGGCGTCGACATCCGGACCATCCAGTTGATGCTCGGCTACGCCGACATCAAGCAAACTCAGCGCTACCTGAACATCACCGATGAAGAACTGCGGAAAGCGATGACCGGCGTGTGGGAACGCCGACGACAACTGCGAGCCGTCGGCCAGTAGCGTCCGATCACATCAGGAGACCACCGTGAGCCGCTACAAATTGTCCGTCATTTGTCAGTCAAGCCCCTGGCGAGCGAATTTTGATCATTCAAACCTTCGCGTCGCCGCGAGCGTGACCGTGCGACAAATTCAAGCGTGGAAAGGACTTGTTCGCGAGGAATTTCTGGCGCGCCCGACAGGACTCGAACCTGTAGCCTTCGGCTCCGGAGGCCGACGCTCTATCCAATTGAGCTACGGGCGCTCGCGACTGGAAAGCCTAGTGTAACAGACTGTTGGCGTCATCGGGCTCGTTCGCGTTGGGCACGAGCCGATGCTCTATCGCGGGCTTTTGTACAACGGATTCCGGTTTGCTCGAACCGGCGCATTTTCGCGGAGTCGCGCCGCATCCGTCGAGTGCAGTGCTCATTCCGCGTCTTCCCACGCCCCGCAAGTGTGGCCGCAAGC
>JBPYEE010000803.1:0-9324 GCA_051985095.1 Vicinamibacterales bacterium
CCTCGCCCTTCACCGTCACCAGGCAGACCGGCAGGCTCGACGCATCGAACTTCAGCACCACCGGCGGCAGCGTGCCCGGCGGCAGGCGCTTCAAGTCGGCCAGTGCCAGGTTCGACAGCTCCGTCACATCGGCATCGGGGTCGGTGCCCGGCTGAAAGTACGCCTTGATGATGCTGATGCCGAGCAGCGACCGCGACTCCATGTGATCCATGCCGCTCGCCTGCGTGAAGAACCGCTCGAGCGGGTTGGTGATGTCGGTCTCGATGTCTTCCGGCGGCATGCCGGAGTAAAACGTCGCGACCACCACCTCCGGCAGGCCGATGGACGGAAACAGATCGACCGGCATTCGCGCCACGCTCGTCGCGCCGATCACCATGAGCGCGAGGCAGACGACGATGATGAAGTGCGGGTTGCGAATCGAAAAACGGGACATCAGACGCGCCTATTTGGAATCCGCGTCGGTCGCGGTGACGAGCTGGACGACCTGCGGACGCACCACCTGGCCGGGCTTCAGACCGCCGCGATCGCTGACGATGACGCGCTCGCCGCCCGACAGGCCCGCGAGGACTTCGGCGTCGGCCGCGGTCTGAATGCCCAGCTTGACGGGGCGATCGACGACCTTGCCGTCCGCATCGACCACGAACACGGTCGTCTGGTCCCCTTCGTGGTTCACCGCCTGCAGCGGCACGGCCACGGCGTCCGGCTTCCGGTCGAGCGACAGCGTCGCTTCGGCGTACACACCCGGAATCAGGGAGTGATGGGGGTTCGGAACATCGACTTCCGTGTGCATCGTCCGTGTGTCCTCCTTGACGTCGAACGCGAGTCGCGTCACCTTGCCGGGGAAGGTGCGGTCGAGCGATGGCACGTCCACCTTGACCGGATCACCGACCACGATGAACTTGACGTACGACTCGGGCACCGGGATCACGAGGCGGAACATGTCGTCCTGGGAGAGGCGAACGAGCGGCATCGCCTGGGTACTCGAGTTGGTGCCCGCTTGCAGCAGCGTGCCGAGGTTCGCAAAACGCTGCGTCACGACGCCGGCGAAGGGCGCGGTGATGTGTGAGTAGCTGTACAGCACCCTGTCGCGCTGCTCATTGGCCTGCGCGACCTGCAGGGCGCTCTGCGCCGCCTGCAGGTTTGACGTCGACGCCTCCACCCCGGCTTCGGCGGCCAGGTCCTTGCCCTGCGCGTCATCGAGTTCCTGCTGCGCGACCAGGCCGGCCTGCGCCTTCGCGACGCCGCTCAGGCGCTGATACTGCAGATGCGCGACGCTGTGTTGGGCCTGAACCCGGTTCAGCTCGTGCTGCGCCGTCGTGACGCGGTCGCTCGCGTTCTTCGTCGCCGCCGCGTCGGCGTTGAGCTGGGCTTCGAGCTCGGGAATCTCGAGCACCGCCATCAGCTGCCCCTTGGAGACGCGCGTTCCGTAGTCGACCAGCAACTCTCGGACGTATCCCGCTTCTTTGGCGTACACGTCGATTTCCTGGAACGGCACGAGCTCGGACGACACGGTCAACTCGCGCGCCAACGGCTTGCGACCGATGGTCGTGATACCGACGGTCATCGCCGCGTCGGCGTTCTTCTGCTCGGCGACCACGCGCGATCCGCTGCAGCCGGACGCCGCCAGCGCGCCGGCGAACATGACAGCGAGGCCGACGCAGCCGAACGGCCAGGCGCGGCGAGTGACGAGAGTCGGGGACTGGTATGTCATGGCAATCATGCTCACGGGTTGCGGGAGGCCGCCGGATCGGAGGACCGTGCGTGGCTGCGGCGGATCTGCTCGAACGCGCCCGCGAGCGCCTCGACGCTGAACCGCGGGCCCTGGCAGGCGGCGATGATGGTTTGTTCGTCGCGTCGCAGCTCCTCGGCGACGTCCGGCACGGCGGCCGCGATGTCGAGTGGAATCAGCTGGACGCCGTGGCAGTCGCCCTGGACGAGATCGCCTGACTGAATCCTGAGGCCGCCGATCTCGACCGGGTCGCCCCACTCGACGACATGGGCGTACGCATGGCTTGGCGACACGCCGGCTGCAAACAGCTGAAACCCGAGCCGCTCGATGTCGGGCAGATCGCGCACGGCGCCGTCGGTGACGCAGCCGACACAGTTGAACGCCGCCGCGATGTTGGCATGAATCTCGCCGACAAACGCGCCGAACGCCGGCACGCGGTCGACATCCTGTAGAACCATCACGCGCGGCGCCGGCACGTCGAGGAAACTCTTCCACCAGTCCAGCCGGTCGTAGTACCACCCGCCCGCTATCGGCTGCGAGGAGCTGCGGATCGTACCGGTGACGGCGTAGCCGAGCATCGGTGGCAACCGCGGAAACAGGCATCGCACGGCGTCGTGTATGAAGCCTTCGTTGCGCAGGCGGACATTCAGCCGTTCGATCGCATTGGCGACCGTCGGCGCGTCGAGCCGTTTCAGCCGATCGAAATCGGACGCAGCGAGCGCATGTACCATTGTTTCCACGACCAGGCGAACCTCACGGCGCGCTGCAGCTGGTCGGCCTCGAACGGTTTGCTGACCACGTCGTACCCGCGCTGGTTGATCACTTCGTCCCACAGATAGTCGTCGATGACTGTCGATGCCAGAACGACGCACAGCACATCGCGCCGCGCGGCGATCTGCGCGACGATCTCCCGCCAGTCGCCACCCGGCAGATCCCGATCGCAGATGACGAGCGGCAACGGTTCTTCGCCGAGCAGGGCGACCGCTTCGTCGAGCGACCCCACGATGGAGAGGCGCCACTGCAGTTCGGCCGCAATTCGCTGCAGTGAGGCACGTTCGTCGGGGCCTTGGGTAATGGCCAGCAGCCTGACTTCCTCGGGCGCGTCGAACAGGCGGCTGGCATCGGGGGCGGAATCGCCGGCGCGTTGCTGGGATCGAAACAGCCGTTTGAACATGACCTGAACCGTTCCCTACGCGCTCATTGTGGTGCGCCACAGCGTGGCGGGACCATACCGCCGGCAGGGGATTTTCGGGCGGAGGTTGCCGTAGAGGCCTTGATCCGGGGCCGGAGACGCGGGATTACCCGCTTGCGTGCATCCGTTCGATGCGGCGGGTCGCCAGACGGGCGGCCAGCGAGCAGAGAAACACAATGGCGACGAGCACGAGCGCGCCCGCCCAGGCCTGCCGATGCCAGTCCTCGTAGGGGCCTGTCGCGTAGGTGAAGACCTGAACCGTCAGGGTCGAGATGGGCTGGCGGAGGTTCGTCGTGAAGTACCGGTTGTTGAACGCTGTGAAGAGCAGCGGCGCCGTTTCGCCGGCGATGCGCGCCAGCGCGAGCACGACGCCGGTCACGATGCCGGGCAGGGCGGCGGGGACGACGACGCTGAACACCGCCTTGGCACGCGTCGCGCCGAGCGCGAGCGCCCCTTCGCGCATCGACCCCGGCACGAGCAGCAGCAGCTCTTCGGTCGTCCGCGCGATGATCGGGATCATCATGACGCCGAGCGCAAACCCGCCAGCCAGCGCGCTGAACTGGCCGAGCGGCACGACGACCACGCCGTAGGCGAAAACGCCGATGACGATCGACGGCACCCCATTCAGCGTATCCGCGGCAAAGCGCACGATCGAGGCGAAGCGGCTGCCGGCGTATTCAGACATGTATACGCCGCTGACAATGCCGATCGGCACCGCCATCAGCGCCGCAAGACCACTGACGATCAGCGTGCCGACGATCGCGTTGGCCATGCCGCCTCCGGGCTCTCCCACCGGCGTCGGCCTGTGCGTGAAGAACGCCACGTTCAGGGCGAGCACGCCCTTCGAGATCACGAAGAACAAAATGAACGCCAGCGGCACGAGCGCGAGGGCGACCGACAGGCCGCAAAATGCGACGAACAACGACGACACGAGCTTGCGCCAGCGCGTCGTCATGCGGCGGACTCGAGCGGAGCCGGCGACGCAGTCTCGGCGACCGACGTCGCCCGGCCGGCCATACTCCAGATGAGCAGACGCGACATCGAGTTGACGATCAGCGTGATGATGAACAGCACGAGGCCAATCTCGACCAGCGCGGAGATGTAGAGCGCATTGGCCGCCTCGGTGAACTCGTTCGCAATCACGGCCGCCATCGTGTACTGCGGCGCGAACAGCGAGAGCGAAACCTTCGGATTGTTGCCGATCACCATCGTCACCGCCATGGTTTCCCCGAGGGCGCGGCCGAAGCCGAGCATCACCGCGCCCACGATGCCGGTGCGGGCGTAGAAGAGCGCCGCGCGGATGGCTTCGTAGCGCGTGGCACCGAGCGCGTACGCGCCCTCGCGCTGCGCGGCCGGCACCGCCTTCAACACCTCGCGCGACACCGACGAGGTGAACGGAATGACCATGATGGCGAGGATCAGCCCCGTCGCGAGCATGCCGAGCCCCAACGGCGGGCCGGTGAACAGCGGCAGCTGCCGCACCGCGTCGGGCAGCGACCGCTCGATCAGACGCACCCAGGGCACCATCACGAAGACGGCCCACAGCCCGTAGACGATCGACGGAATCGCTGCGAGGAGCTCCGTCATGAAGACGAGCGGCTGGCGCAGCGACACCGGGCAGAGTTCGGAGATGAATACGGCGATGCCGATCGCGATCGGGGTCGCGATCAGGAGCGCGAGGATCGACGAGTAGAGGGTGCCCCAGATGAACGGCAGTGCGCCAAACTGGCCGGCGACGGGGTCCCACGTCGTCGTCCGCCAGAAGCCGAGCCCGAATTTCTGAATCGACAGCATCGACTGATCGACGAGCACGAACAGGATGCTGCACACGATCACCAGAAGGACGAGCGCGAACGCGCCCGTCCCCAGGCGGAATTGCAGATCGCGCCAACGCTCCGTCACGTAGTCTTGATTTTACCCACTGCCGCCGTCACGAGTTTGACCACTGACGCAGGGAGCGGCGCGTAGCCCAGCTCCGCGCAGTACTTCTGGCCGTCGCTCAACGCCCATTTGACGAAGTCGACCATGACTTTCGCCTGCGCCTTGTCCTTCGGATTCTCGTACATCAGCAGCCAGGTGAACGACGAAATCGGGTAGACGCCCTTGCCCGGCGCATTGGTAATCGACACCCGGAAGTCCGGCGGCATCTGCGCGGAGGCCCCGGCCGCCGCCGCGGTCACTGACGCCACCGACGCCTTCACGAACTCCCCTGCCGCATTCTGCACCGAGCCGTAGCTGATCTTGTTCTGGAGCGCGTAAATGAGCTCCACGTACCCGATCGCGCCCGGCGTCTGGTTCACCAGGCTCGACACGCCCTCGTTGCCGCGGCCACCGACCCCGGTCGGCCAGTTGACGGACGCCGCGGTGCCGACCTTGCTCTTCCATTCGGGTGAGATTTTCGACAGGTAGTCGACCCAGATGTAGGTCGTGCCCGACCCTTCCGCGCGGTGCACCACGGTGATGTCGGTCGCGGGCAGCCCGGTGCCGGGATTCAGTTTCGTGATGGCGGCATCGTTCCACTTCGTGATCTTGCCGAGGAAAATGTCGGCGAGCACGGCGCCCGTAAACTTCAACTCCGTCTTCAGATTCGGAATGTTGTAGACCGGCACGACGCCGCCAAGCACCGTCGGGAAGTGCAGCAGCAACCCGGGCGCATCTTTCAACTGCTGGTCGGTCATGGGACCGTCTGACGCGCCGAAGAACACCGTGCCTTTGGTCACCTGCTGGATGCCGCCGCCCGATCCGATCGGCTGATAGTTGATCTGGACGTTCGGATGCAGCTTGTTGTACTCGGAAAACCACTTGGAGTAGATCGGGTACGGGAACGTCGCCCCCGCCCCGTTGATCTGCATCGTCTGGGCGGCGACCGCCGCACAGGCCGTGATCGCCGCGATCGCTGCGATGGCCAGTGTTCTTCTCATGCTCTTTCCTCCACCTAGGGCAGGATGTACCGAAAGTCGAAGTACACCATGTGGGTCGATGCGGTGAGTGGGGTCCCCGCCGGTACCGAGAACGGCGTCCGCTGCACCCACGAATACTGAACATACAACTGCATGCCGCCGATCTTCGGATCGCGGAACAGCGTCTGCGTGATGCCCACGGTCGGTTCGATGATCTTGCGATTCGCGATCTGTGAGCCGGGAACTCCGAACCCAATGCGCGACGTGCCGTTCGTGTCGAAGACGACGTTCGAATCGGCGTGCGCGATGCTGTAGTACGCGTAGAGGAGAGTATTGTGGGCGGTGACTTCGCCACCGTAGATCCCCGACCACGTTCTAATCAGCGACAGGCTTTGATCGGCGTTCACGATGAAGTCCGGGAGGTTGGTGTTCGCGATGTAGCGGCCACTGCCCTTCGATACGTAATTCGTCGCGATCAGCCGGAAGTTCGGCACCGGCTCGAGGATGAAGTTGAGGGAACCCGCCGTAGCGGTTGCGGTGTTGTTGTTGCTATTGGCGGGGTTGAACACCTTGTAGCCACGCACCAGAACCGCGGCGTCGATGTGCTGGTGCGTGCTGCCAATGTGCGGATCGAATGCGACTTTGCCGATGATGTCCGGGTAGAGGTTGGGCACGGGGCTGGTCGTGGCCAGGTTGCTGGCGCCGGTATCCACCTGTGCCGCGTTGAACGCAGTGGGCAACACGACGGCGCTGCCGACGTACTGCTCCGGATTCTCGATCGACACGCCGGCCGCGACGCTGTCGCTCGGGTGGGCGATGAAGCGGAACTGCTGGACGCGCCCCCAAATCAAGCCCATTTGGTAGTTCGTGTCCACATCCTGACTGTAGAAGATATCGCCGGGCATCGGCGACAAGCCTTGCCGATTCGGCGTCATGAAGCTCCAGGATTGGCCGCCGAGGAATTCGAACTTGCCCCTCATGTACTCCGCCCAATAGAGGCGCATCCGGAGCGTATTCGAGTTGCTCGTGACGTTGATGCTGGTCGAGGTGTTGCCGAGGAAGTCAGCCTCGATGTAGCCCCGCACACTTGCGTCGCCGACTTTGCTCGTCCCGAGCAGCGTGAGGCGCGAGTTCTGCGCCGAGAAGCGCGTCTCGCTGAGGTTTCCTGGCACGTTCGGGGTGCCGTTGGGAAGAGTCTTGAAAGGAATGGTTCCAAAGGACGTGCCGATCCCGTTCCCTGTGTTTGTCGACCGAGTGATGACCATTCCGTCCAGGAAGCCACCTATGAGCAGGTCGGCATCACCCACATGAATGGCCAACGGCGAGCTCGGCGTTGCTTGCGGCTGCGTTGCTGGCTGCTGTTCATCTTTTGCCGTCGGTGCGGCGGTCTCCGATGGACCTTGAGCATAGGCCATGCCGGTGATCAACAGTCCGGCAAACCCGAGACACACAGTTCGTCGCAAGCGCACGCCGCCTCCTTCGCCCCAGGGAACGGCCGGGGCAAACCCGCCCATGCTAGGGATGGGAGGTATCCGGAATGAGTCTCCCGTGTTACAGGCTTGTTAAATCGGGTCGGCGGTGGCGGGTGTCAGACGACCCAGAGCCGCGCCGGCAGTGCGAGCACCGGATACGCGCGCCGCAGCGTATCGATGCGCTGCCAGTATTCGGCTTTTGAAAACTCGTTCCGCAGATAGCGCTCGCGCATGACGCGGATCTCGTACTTATACAGATCGCGGACGTACCCACGAACGAGCTCCGGGTCGGTGTCGGGCGTCGGCTGCACGCCATGACGCCAGAGCGCGTCGAGGATCTCCTGCCGGTACCGATGACTCACGGGCCAGACCGTACGAGGATGCGTCGAAGGGCCTCGAACGAGGCGTCGATCCGGATGATGTGACGCGGCCGCGCGAGCGCGTCGGCGAGCGGCGCCGGCTTTGGCACGGTGCGGTCAATGATCGGCTCGACGACCTCGGCGAACTTCGCCGGATGCGCTGTGGCGAGAAACACCCCGGCCTGCCCCTGCGCGAACAGCTCTGGCTCCCGGGTCAACGCCCGATACGCAATGGCACTGTGCGGATCGAGCAGATATGCGTGCGCGTCGTACACCTCGCGGATCGTCGCGCGCACGTTCTCATCGGTCGCGGCGCACCCGATCACGTCGCGGCGCATCGCCTCCGCGTTGCAGGCATAGAGCCACAGCATCCGTTCGAAGTTGCTCGGATGCCCCACGTCCATCGCGTTGGCGAGCGTCTGCGCCGACGCGCGCGGCTTGAACTCGCCCGTCAGTAGATAGGCCGGGACGACGTCGTTGACGTTGGTCGCGGCGATGAAGCGGTCGACAGCCAGACCGGAGCGCTTGGCCAGCAACCCCGCCGTCAGGTTGCCAAAATTGCCGCTCGGTGTGCAGAACACGACCCCGCCTTGCGCTGTCGCCCCGAGCGCGGCAACCGCATGAAAGTAATAGATCATCTGCGGCAGCAGCCGCCCCACATTCACCGAATTGGCCGACGTGAGGCGCATGTGCTGGCGCAGGTCCGAATCCCCGAACGCCTGCCGCGTCAGGCGATGGCAATCGTCGAAGCTGCCGGCGACGGCGTAGGCGCGGACGTTCGCGCGCTCGCCGTTGAACATCGTCAGCTGCGCTTCCTGCGTCGGACTGACGCGACGGTCGGGATACAAAACGACGACCCGCGTGTTCGGGACCTTGTAAAACGCGTGCGCGACGGCGCTGCCCGTATCGCCCGAGGTGGCCGCGAGCACGGTCAGCGGCTCGTCCGCGTCGTGCAGCGCGGCCATCAGTCGCGCCATGACCCGCGCGCCGATGTCCTTGAACGCGAGCGTCGGGCCATGAAACAGCTCCAGCGCAAACACCCCGTGATGCAGTGCCACGAGCGGAATCTCGAAGTTCAGCGCGTCGACGACCACGGCTTCCAGGACTGCCGGGTCGAGATCCCCCCGCGTGAACGGCCGCAACACCCGGAGGGCAATTTCGGTCAGTGTCCGGCGCGGAAGCCGGGCAAGCTCAGCCTCGGACCACCGTTCGATGGATGCCGGAACGTAGAGTCCGCCATCCGGTGCCGGCCCGTCGAAGAGGGCGGTCGTGAACGACACGCCGCCGGCGGAAGCGCCGCGACGAGCGTCGGTCGCCGACCGCGTGCTCAGGAACCGCATGTCGACAGCACCCGGGCGCCGGAGGGAGCGATCGTCGAAACGTAGGACCGCGAAGTCCCGCCGATATGGCGCCGCACGGCAGCGGTCATGGCGGCTTCGACGCGCGCCGCCGCCTCGGTACCGCGGCACAGGGCGAAGAGCGACGGCCCCGATCCGGACAGGTTGCAGCCGAGGGCACCCGCTTCGGTGGCCGCACGCTGAATCTGGGCGAGGCCCGGCACCAGCATCGCGCGGCGCGGTTCGGCGACCACGTCCTCGAGCGATCGTGATAACAGGTCGAAGTCGCCACGGTGGAGGGCATCGACGAGCGCGCCGAGGTTTGCCCACTGCTG
>JBPYEE010000804.1:0-6269 GCA_051985095.1 Vicinamibacterales bacterium
ACCGGCAGTGGCTGTCCCGGTTGCTGTCGGTGGTCAGCCTTGTCCGGGGCGTCGGTCTGGTGCTCGGGACGCTGCTCACGCTCGCGGCGGCGTTGACGGTGGCCAACGTCGTGCGGCTGGCGCTCTACGCGCGGCGGGATGAGCTGGACATCATGCAGCTCGTCGGCGCGCCGACGGCCTTCATCCGCGGGCCGTTTGTCATGGAAGGCGTGCTCCAGGGCGGGATGGGAGCACTCGTCGCGCTGGCCGCGCTCATGGTAACGTTTTTTGTCGTCCGGGGCCGCTACCTGGAGCCGCTGGCCTCTGCCATCAGCTTGTCCGAACTCCGGTTCCTCCCCGTCGAGGGCTGCGTCGGGCTGGTGGTTGGCGGTATGGCCGTCGGCTGCCTCGGCGGCATCGTGGCGGCCTGGCGTTCTTGACCAATTGTTCAATTACACAATATTGACACTCGTTTTTCGTCGGATTTACACTGGTTGCGATCACACGAACAACCTGGACCCGAGGGGCCTGCATGCAACGCGACGTTCACTCGATTCACGCGATCGCAGAGTTCTACCGGGAAGAATTCGTCAAGCACCATCGCTACCTCCAAGAGCACCGCGCGTACTACTCGGAACGCGCGATCACCGACGTGGAGGCCGCGTTATCGAAGATCATCAACCAGCTCGAACGTCTCTCCGCTCAGGACGACGGCGCCCAGCTGGTCAGCCGGCTGCTCAAGAAGTTTGACGTCGTGACCGGCCTTTCAGCTTGGTCGGATCCCAAGCAAACGCACTGAGCCGTTCTCTCAACCAACTCCGACACGATGCCGTGGCCATCGCACGGGCGGGCATCGCCGCGTGCGATGCCGCGCGGTTGACGCGCGACGCCCTCGAGGGCGCCCGACGACGCACCGACGATCGCCAGAGCCCGCGCTCCGAACGCGCGGTCTGCATTGCAGCCGGCAAAGCCGCGGTGGCCATGGCGCAGGC
This sequence comes from Vicinamibacterales bacterium, assembly GCA_051985095.1. Lineage (GTDB taxonomy): Bacteria > Acidobacteriota > Vicinamibacteria > Vicinamibacterales > CAVVIG01 > Gp6-AA45. The sequence goes on from JBPYEE010000804.1 coordinate 972, forward strand.
CGCCGTGACCGTTCTCGACAACCGGCTGCAGGGCGGGCTCATCGTCGCCCCCGCCGCGCACCCCTTCGATCGGTTCGAGGTAATCGTCGGCGGACATCCCCTTCCCGACGCGGGGAGCGAACGCGGCGGTCGTCGCGCGCTGGAGCTGGCAGCCTCGCTCGGGACCGGGGACACGCTCCTCGTGCTGCTCTCGGGCGGGGCATCGGCGCTGATGGCCGTGCCGGCTGACGGCGTCTCCCTTGACGACAAGCGGCGGACCACGCTTCAGCTGCTGCAGGCGGGTGCGGACATTCACGCCCTGAATACGGTCCGCAAGCATCTGTCGGCGATCAAGGGCGGCTGGCTCGCTGTCGGGACGGCAGCCGCCGTTGTCACCTACGCGATCTCCGACGTCGTCGGCGACGACGTCAGCGTGATCGCATCGGGTCCGACGGTCGCCGATGATTCAACCTTCGAAGATGCGCGGCGGCTCGTCAATCGGTACGGCGGCGCGGCGGCGTTTCCTGACGCGGTGGTGGCGCGACTCGACCGCGGCGTACGGGGCGACGTGCCGGAAACGCCGAAGCGTGTCGACCCCCGGCTCGCGCGATCCACGGTCCAGGTGATCGGCAGCCGCCGCGACGCGATGCGGGGCGCCGTGGCCAGCGCGGCAGCCCGGGGCTACTCGGTCGTGTGTCTCGATGATCCGGTCGTTGGCGAATCACGGGTGGCCGCGGTGTCGCACGTGCGGGCGGCCCTGGCGCGCGCGTCGACCGAATCACGGCCGCTGTGCGTGATCTCGAGCGGTGAAACGACCGTGCACGTGACTGGGCAGGGCACGGGGGGCCGCAATCAGGAGTTTGCGCTCGCCGCGGCGGCGGCGGTGCCGATCGCATCGCCGTTTATCCTCGCCAGCGTCGGGACCGACGGCGTCGACGGCCCGACCGACGCGGCCGGTGCGATGGTCGACTCCACGACGCTGGACCGGGCCCGCACGGCGGGCCTCGAACCGCAGCGCTTCCTGCGCGACAACGACGCGCACCGGTTTTTCGAGGCGCTCGGGGATCTCATCCGGACGGGGCCCACCGGCACGAACGTCGGCGACCTGCAGCTCGTTCTGTTAGCCTAACTTCAATGTATTCGCGCGACCAGGTGCTCACACTGCTGCGGGAACGCGTGCACCATCCCGCCGGAATGCGGGAGCTGCTGCAGATCCTGAAGATTCCCCGCGAGGAACGGACATCGTTCAAGCGGCACGTGAAATCGCTCGTCGCGGCGGGCGAGCTCATACAGATCCGCGGCCACCGCTTCGGGCTTCCCGAGAAGATGGACCTGTACGTCGGCCGGCTGCAGACGCACCCGTCCGGGTACGGCCTGGTCGCGCCCGAGCGCCCGCTCGAGTCGGGCGGCGACATTTACATCTCCGGTCCGCTGATGAACGAGGCGATGCACGGCGACCGCGTCGTTGTGCGCATCGAGCGCATCAAGGAAGGCGGCCGCCCCGAAGGGCGCATCATCCGGATCCTCGAGCGCGCCAACCAGTGGATCGTCGGCCGCTACGACCGGGACGAGAACGGCCTCGGGTATGTGGCTCCCTTCGATCGCCGTGTCCTGATGGACATTTTCATTCCCCCGGGGCAGGAAGGCGGCGCCGACCGCGGCGTCATGGTGACCGTGGAGCTCACACGGTGGCCGACCTCGACGCGCGGCGCAATCGGGCGTGTGGCGGAGGTGCTCGGCGACATCGACGCGCCGGGCGTCGATACTGAAATCATCATCCGCGAATACGGGATTCCCGACGCGCATTCCAGCGAGGCGGTGGCCGAGGCCGTGCGCTTGGGCCCCGGCGTGTCGGAGCGCGATCTCAGGGGCCGCGCCGATTTCAGGCCGCGGCCGACGGTGACGATTGACGGCGAGCACGCCCGCGATTTCGACGATGCGATCACGATCGAGAAGCTGTCGAACGGGAATTTCTGGCTCGGGGTGCATATTGCCGATGTCTCGCATTACGTGCACGAGGCGAGCGCGCTCGATCGCGAGGCGTACGACCGCGGCACGTCGGTGTATTTTCCCGAACGCGCGGTTCACATGTTCCCCGCCGAACTCGCGACCGGACTGTGCAGCCTCAATCCCCACGTCGACCGTCTGGTGCAGTCCGTGTTGATGGAAGTGGATCGGCGCGGACAGGTCGTCCGCGCCGAATTCCACGATGGCGTCATCAACAGCGACGAGCGGATGACGTATACCGCGGTGAACGGCATCCTGACCGATCGCGATCCGGAGCTGATGGCGCGGTACGCCAGCCTGGTGCCGATGTTCGAGCAGATGCGCGAGCTCTTCCAGATCCTGCACGATGCCCGGCGGCGGCGGGGATCGATCGACTTCGATCTCAATGAAGCCGAAGTGATCATGGACGAGGGCGGCATGGTCGAGGCGATCGTCGCGCTCGAGCGCAACGTCGCGCATCGGCTGATCGAAGAGTTCATGCTGCTTGCGAACGAAACGGTCGCCTCCTATCTGGAATCGCACGACGTGCCGGCGCTCTACCGCGTGCACGAGGAGCCCGACTTCGTCAAAGTGGCGAAGTTTGAAGAGTTCATTTCGGGCTTCGGCTACAGCCTGGCGGCGCCGCTCAACGCGCTGCGGCCGCGCCATTTTCAGAAGCTCATCGAACGGATCCAGGGGAAACCCGAGGAGAAGCCGATCGCGTTTCTGATGTTGCGGACGATGCAAAAAGCGCGGTACGCGCCGGAGAATCTGGGCCATTTCGGCCTCGCCGCATCGAGCTATACGCATTTCACGTCGCCCATCCGCCGCTATCCGGACCTGGTGGTCCATCGAGCCCTGCGCCTGACGCGGCACGGGGCCTTCTCCGACGAGGCGCGCGAAGACTGGACCGGGGACATGCCCGAGACCGCCCGGCACACCTCTGAAATGGAGCGACGCGCCGACGAGGCGGAACGCGAACTGCTGCAGTGGAAGAAGGTCAAGTTCATGGCCGACAAGGTCGGCGATGAATTCGACGGCTACATCACCGGCGTCGCCTCGTTCGGGCTCTTCATCGAGTTGATCGAGCACTTCGTCGAGGGGCTGGTTCACGTGTCGACGATGGCCGATGACTATTACCGGTTCATCGAGAGCGCGCATCTGTTGCGCGGCGAGAATACCCACAAAATCTATCGCCTCGGCGACAAGGTCAAGGTCCAGGTGATCCGGGTGAACATGGAACAGCGGCAGGTCGATCTCGGGTTGGTCGAGATCCTCGACCGGGTGCGCGAGGGCAAGCGCGGCCCGCGGCGCAGCAAGGCGTCGCCCAAACCGGAATCGCACCGCAAATCGCGCCCCGGGCGCCGCGAACGGCAACACCGGAAACACGGTCGCCGATGACCCCCCTGGCTGAAGCCGCGCCGAACCCGGCCATCACGTCCGTCGTGGTCGGCACCGCCGGTCATATCGATCACGGGAAGAGTGCGCTCGTGCAGGCGCTGACCGGGACCGATCCCGATCGCCTGAAAGAAGAAAAAGCGCGCGGCATCACGATCGATCTCGGCTTTGCCCACGCGACGATTGGCGGCCTCGATTTCGCGTTCGTCGACGTGCCCGGTCATGAACGGTTCGTCAAGAACATGCTGGCCGGTGTCGGCGGAATCGATGTCGTGCTGCTCGTCGTGGCGGCGGATGAGTCGGTGATGCCGCAAACGCGCGAGCATTTCGAGATTTGCCGCCTGCTCAAGGTGCCCTCTGGCGTCGTCGCCCTGACCAAGTCCGACCTGGTCGACGCCGACACGCTCGAGCTCGTCACTCTCGAGGTGCGTGAGCTCGTCGCCGGATCGTTTCTGGAGGGCGCCGACACGATCCCGATCTCGTCGAAGACTGGCGACGGCCTCGACGCGCTCCGGCGTGCGCTGGTCGCTGCCAGCCACCGCGTCCCCGGCCGCATGATTCGCAGCGTGGCGCGCCTGCCGATCGATCGCGTGTTCTCGATGAAGGGATTCGGGACCGTCGCGACCGGCACGCTGGTGTCGGGCCGCGTCGCGGTCGATGACGAACTGGTGCTGCTGCCGGCCGACGCCGTGACCGGCCTCAGCCGGACGGCGAAGGTGCGTGGCGTGCAGGTCCACGGCGCAAAACGCCAGGCGGCCGTCGCCGGCCAGCGCACCGCCGTGAATCTGAGCGGCGTTGACGTTCAGCAGGTCGCCCGCGGCCAGCACCTGGTCACGCCGCTCACGTTCGAGCCAACGCGGCTCGCCGACGCGACCGTCGAGATGCTGCCCGGCGCCAGGCCGCTCAAACACGGTCAGCGGATTCGGGTCCATCAGGCAACGGCTGAGATCATGGGACGCGTGGCGATCGTCGTGGTCCCCGACGCCGGGGTCGCCCCGCAGGCCGCGGTCCGGCCGTCGATTGCCGCCGGCGCGCGCGGGTACGTCCGGCTGCGCCTCGAGGCGCCGGCGGTGCTGACGCGCGGCGATCGGTACATCCTGCGCGCCTACTCGCCGCCGATCACGATCGCCGGCGGCGTCATCCTCGACCCGCACCCGCCGCGGACGGCGGTTCGGACGCCGGCCGCGCTCGCTCGCGTCCGCCGGCTCGAAACCGATCCCGTTGGCGCGATGATTGACGCGGCGGGCGCGCAGGGCCTGCCGATGACGGCGCTGGTGACGCGTGCGGCGGTGGATCCGGCCGATGTGGAGCGCCGCGTCGACGACCTCGAGCGGCGCGGCCAGGCCGTACGCGCCGGGGCGGTGCTCGTCGCGCCGGCCATCCTGGAGCGGGTGACCAACGCGATCGTCGCGACGCTGACCGATCATCACCGCGCGCAGCCCCTGGGGGAGGGGATTCCGCGCGACGATCTGCGCGAGCGCGTGCTCGCGCGCGGGGCGGCGGCGGTGTTCGACCGCGCGCTCGGAGACCTGGAACGCGCCGGGATCGTCAGCGTCCGCGATCGCGTGGCACTGGCCACCCACCGCCTGGAGCTCTCACCGGAGGAAGAACGCGCCCGCACGGCGATCGAGGAGGCGTTTCGCACCGGCGGCCTGAAGCCGCCCGAGCCGTCGGCGATCGCGTCGGCGACAGGGGTATCGGGGCCAGTGGCCGACCGCGTGCTCAAGCTCCTACAGCGTCAGAAAGTGCTCGTCCGCCTGGACACGCTCTTGTTTCACGAGGAAGCGCTGAGGGACTTGAAAACGGAAGTGGCGGCCCTGAAGGGAAGGGCGGGCCCGCCTGCCCGCATCGACGTCGCCACCTTCAAGGAGCGGTTCGGGGTCACGCGCAAGTTCGCGATCCCGCTGCTGGAGTACTTGGACCGGGAACGCGTCA
>JBPYEE010000805.1:0-7671 GCA_051985095.1 Vicinamibacterales bacterium
ATCGCCTCGTCGAGCACACGTACGCGCGCCGATCCGACTCGGCCGGGTATCGCCACCGAAAAAATGTAGCACACGTCGCCGCTCCGCCGGCAGTCACGCTCACGATGCCCGGCGCCATTCGAGGCGCGTGTGAGCCACGAAACGGATCAGGGCTCCGCGGGTGCGGGAGTAGAATGAGCGCTGTTCTGAGGGGGTGCAGCATGAGGCCACTGCTGATCGCGTGTGCGATCGTCACGGTCGGTCTGTCGGGGCCGGCGGCGGGTCAGCCATCGACGTCGACCGAACTCGGCACGATCCACTTTCCATCATCCGCCAAACCGGCCGCGCAGGCGCCGTTTTTGACCGGCGTGAAGGCGCTCTTCAATTTCGAATTCGATATTGCGGCCGACGCGTTTCAGCAGACGCAGAAGGCCGACCCCGATTTCGCGCTCGGCTACTGGGGTGAGGCGATGAGCTTCAACCACCCGCTGTGGGCGCAGCAGGACCTGCCGGCGGCGCGCAAGGTCATGGAGCGGCTGGCGCCGACGGCGGCGGCGCGCGCCGCGAAGGCGCCGGCCGGCAAGGAGCGGATGCTCGTCGAGTCGCTCGAAGTGCTCTTCGGCGGCGCGCCCGACAAGCTGACGCGGGACGTCGCGTACGCGGACGCGCTCAAACGCATCCACGAGAAATACCCCGACGACGACGAGATCGCCACCTTCTACGCCCTCGCTCTGCTCGGAACGGCCCGGCCTGGCGACAAGAGCATCCGCAACGCCATGCAGGCGGCTGCGATCGCAGAAGGGGTGTTCCAGCGCAATGCGAATCACCCCGGTGCGGCCCACATGATCATCCACGCCTTCGACGATCCGGATCACGCGATCCTCGCGCTCCCGGCGGCGCGGGCGTATTCGAAGATCGCGCCGTCGGCCGCGCATGCCCTTCACATGCCGTCGCACATCTTCGTGCAGCTCGGGATGTGGGACGACGTCATCGCGTCGAATATCGTCGCCTACAAGGCGGCCGACGAACTCGCGACGCGAAAGAATCTGCCGCGCGGCCGCGAAGATGGCCACACGATCTCCTGGCTGCAGTATGCGTATCTCCAGGAAGGGAAGTGGGCCGAAGCCGACAAGACCCTCGCGACATTCAAGGCGATCGCCGACCGCGACCCCGCGCCGAACGTTCGTGACGTGTACGCGTCGATGAAGGCGCGTCAGGTCGTCGAGAGCGAACGGTGGGAGAAGCTGCCGCTGCCGAACGGCGCGGTCCGCGACGGCGGCGCGCCCGGCTACGACGGCAACGCCTCGTACGTGTTCGCGGCCGGATACAGCGCGGCGCGCCTTGGCGACGTCGCCACCGCCCAGACCGCGCTCGAGCGGCTCAAGGCGCTGCGCACCCAAGCGGAGTCGGGATCGAACGCCTATCGCGCGAAGCCCTTCGCCGTGATGGAGAAGGAAGTGGCCGCCGCGATCGCCGGCGCGCAAAAGAACGCCCCGGAGGCCGAGCGGCTGCTGAAAGACGCGACGGCGATCGAAGCCACGATGGATGCGCCCTCGGGGCCTGTCGAGCCGATCAAGCCGTCATTTGAGATGTACGGCGAGCTGCTGCTCGGTCTCAACCGTCCGAAGGAGGCAGCCGCGCTGTTCGAGCAGTCGCTCGCGCGGACGCCGAACCGGCGCCTGTCGGTCGTCGGGCTGCAACACTCGGTGCCGAAGACGACAACCGCTGCGGTGCAGCCGTGACGCGGCTGGCCGTCGGAGTCGCCGTTGCCGCATTTGTGGCGCTCGCGGCCGCCCTGCACGCTCAGGAAACGCGGTCGTCGACGCTGTTGACAACCGAACACTACCTGGACTGGGAACGCGTCAACGACGTCCAGATTTCACCCGACGGGTCGCGGATCGCCTACACGCGCCAGCACGTGAACACGATCGACGACAAATGGGAGTCCGAGATCTGGATGCTGAACGCCGATGGCGCGCAGCATCGATTCTTCGTCACCGGGTCGAACGCGCGATGGTCATCCGATGGGCGGCGCCTGCTGTACCTGGCTGACGGCGAACCGAAGGGCCCGCAGATCTTCGTGCGCTGGGTGGACGCGGTCGGCCCTGCGACCCAGATTACGCACCTCACAGAGGCGCCACGAAACGTCAGCTGGTCGCCTGACGGCAAATCGGTGGCCTTCACCATGTTCGTCGCCGACCCGGAGAAGTGGGCCATCAGCATGCCGGAGGCGCCCAAAGGCGCGAAGTGGACGCCGGCCCCCCGCGTCGTCAGCTCGCTGCATTACCGGCAGGATCGCGTGGGCTTCCTCGACGACGGCTTCACACATCTCTTTGTCGTGCCCGCCGAGGGCGGGACACCCAGAGCGGTGACCGCCGGCAAATGGAGCGTCGGCGCCGGCGAACTGCGGGACGGCGGCACGTTCGACTGGACCCCCGACAGCAAAGCCATTGTGTTCAATGGCAATCGCGGCGGCGACGCCGACTTGAAGTATCAGAGTTCGTCGCTGTACGTCGTCGATGTGGCCACGGGCGCGATCCGCGACCTCGTCACGAAACCTGGCGAGTGGAGCGATCCGGCGGTATCGCCCGATGGGCGCACGGTCGCCTTCACCGGGTTTGAAGCCTCGAACCACACCTATGCCGTCAGCGATCTGTTCCTCGTGAACCTCGACGGGAGCAGCATGCGAAAGATCAGTGGCGATTACGATCGCAATCCCGGCCACCTCGCATGGGCGCGCGACGGCAGCGGCGTCTATTTCGACGCCGATGACCGCGGATCTCGGAATATTCAGTTTGCCGCGGTGTCCGGCGGCGTCAAGGCCGTCACCTCCGGGACCCACATGCTGCGGTTCGACTCGATGTCCCGGGATCTGGTTGCGGCCGGCACGGCGGCGGACTTCGAGCATCCCGAAGACGTCGTGCGCGTCAACCTGCGGCAGCCGGGGCAGATCACGAAACTGACCGACGTGAACGGCGACGTCCTCACCGGCAAGCAGCTCGCGACAGCTGAAGAGCTCTGGTACCCGTCGAGCGGCAACGCGAAGATCCAGGGCTGGATTGTGAAGCCGCCCGCGTTTGACCGCTCGAAGCGGTATCCGCTCATTCTCGAGATCCACGGCGGTCCCTTCTCGATGTACAACGTCGCATTCAACTGGATGTTCCAGAATTTCGCCGCGAACAACTTCGTGGTGCTGTACACGAATCCTCGTGGCAGCACCGGCTACGGCACCGCGTTCGCCAATGCCATTGACCACAACTATCCGGGTCCCGATTACGACGACCTGATGGCGGGCGTCGATGCCGTGGTGGCACAGGGCTACATCGATGAGACGCGGATGTACGTGTCGGGCTGCAGCGGTGGAGGAGTGCTGTCGAGCTGGGTGATCGGTCACACCGACCGCTTCGCCGCGGCGGCGGTCCGGTGTCCCGTGATTGACTGGCTGAGCATGGCGGGCGACACCGACGTTCCGCTGTTCACCTACAGTTTTTTCAGGAAGCCGTTCTGGGAAGATCCCTCCGACTGGCTCTCGCACTCCTCGATCATGTCCGTCGGCCACGTGACGACGCCGACCTTGCTGATGACCGGCGTGCTCGACCGCCGCACGCCGATGCCGCAGACCGAGGAGTACTACGCCGCGTTGAAAGTGAAAGGGGTGCCGACCAGGTTGTTGCAGTTCAACGACGAGTATCACGGCACCGGATCGAAGCCGTCGAACTACATCCGAACCCAGCTGTACATGATGAGTTGGTTCAGACAGTGGGCGCGTTCCGCCGGCCGCGCGACCACGACAGCCCCACCCCAGTGACCCGCAGCGGCCGCAGGGCGATCCCGACCGGGGATCGCCTGCGACGCGGCAGCCCGCGCGCGTTCGGAGAACACATGGCACGATGCTCGATCCTGGGCGCGATGCTCGCCGTCGCGGGCCTGGCGCTCCACGCGCAAACTCCACCCGCCGTGACGGCGATCCGGGCCGGACGGCTCCTCGATCCCGACGCCGGCCGGCTGCTGTCGAACCAGATCATCCTGGTCGACGCCGGCAAGATCACCGCCGTCGGTTCCGGCCTCGCCATACCGGCCGGCGCGAGGGTCATCGATCTCACGAACCTGACGGTCATGCCCGGTCTCGTCGACGCCCACAACCACCTGGCGCTGACCTACAAGCCCGATCCCGAGAGCAACGTCTATTACTACACGTACGTGCAGGAGTCGACGGCGCTGCGCGCCATCCAGGCCGCCTCGAATGGTATCCAGATGCTGTCGGCCGGCTTCACGGTCGTTCGCGACCTTGGCAACAACGGCAACTACGCTGACAGTGCGCTCCGGCAGGCGATCGAACAGGGCTGGCTGCCAGGGCCGACGCTGATCAACTCCGGGATCATCATCGGTGGCATGGGCGGGCAGTTCTTTCCGACCCCGGAGATGGCGAAGGAACACGCCATCGTCTATCCCGAGTACCTCGATGCTGACACGCCGGACGAGATCGTCAAGGCGGTGCGGCAGAACATCCTCTTCGGCGCGAAGGTCATCAAGATCTGCGTCGACTGCAAACCCTACGGGTATACCGCCGACGAGATCCGCCTCTTCATTCGGGAGGCCGCCAGGGCGGGGATGAAAGTCGCGGGCCACGTGCAAACGCCCGCGGGGGCCAAAAACGCGATTGACGCCGGGATCTGGTCCATCGAGCACGGGACCGCCCTGAATGACGATCTGCACAAACAGATGGCCGCCAAACGGATTTGGCGGGCGGGGACGGAGACCCCGCCGACACTGGCGGGGCATCCGGTGTCCGCCCAGGCGTATGAACGCACCGTCGCCGGCCTCAGGAATGCCTACGACAACAAGGTGCCGCTGGTGTTCTCGACCGACGCCGACTACTTCGTCGCCGGCAAGACGCGGGGCGAAGTTGCGCTCGAATTCCTCAAGTCGTGGCAGGACGCCGGAATCCCGACTGCCGACATCCTCCGCGCCATGACGATCAACGGCTACAAAATCGCCGACATCGACACGGTCCGCGGGCCAATCAAGCCGGGCATGTTCGCCGACCTGATCGCTGTGGCGGGCGATCCGCTCACCGACATCAACTCGCTCAGGCATGTGCAGTTCGTCATGAAGGATGGCGTCGTTTTCAAAAAAGACGGCGTGATGACGCCGGAGCAGTTCTTTCACGGCGGTCCCGTCAACGGATGGCGGATCCGATAATCGAGCTGCACGACGCGACCGTCGTGCTGGGCGGCGCCACCATCCTGCACTCGTTGACCTTCTCGGTCGCCGACGGCGAGCACATGGCGATCCTCGGGCCCAACGGCGCTGGAAAATCGACGCTGATGAAGCTGCTTGCGCTGGAGGTGTATCCGCTCGCGGGCCGGCCCGCACGGGTGCCCAACGGCGGCGGGCCGCCGCCGGTCAGGATTTTCGGCCGGGATCGCTGGCAGGTGTCCGAGCTGCGCAGCAGGCTGGGACTCGTCTCCGCCGAGCTGCACGACCGATTCGTCCAGGGCAACTCCGCCGGATCGATTACGGGGCTCGACGCGGTCATCTCGGGGTTCTTTGCGACGCAGGGGGTGTTCGGTCATCAGGACGTCACCGCGGAGATGCGCCAGTGCGCGCAGGCTGCGTTGGATCTGATGGGCGTCGCGCGACTCGCCGCGGTGACGCTCGACCGGATGTCGACCGGCGAAGCGCGGCGGGTGCTGATCGCGCGCGCGCTCGTCCATCGGCCGCGTGCGCTGGTGCTGGACGAGCCGACGCGCGGCCTCGATCTCGTCGCACGCCATGACTTCATGGAGCACGTGCGGCAGATCGCGCGGCAAGGAACGACGCTGCTCCTCGTGACGCATTATCCGGACGAAATCATTCCGGAAATCGATCGGGTGATCCTGCTCAATCGCGGGCGCGCGGTGGCCGACGGACCGAAGGATCGCGTCCTGACCGCCGAACGGCTCGAAGGGCTGTTCGGCGCCCCGGTCGTCGTCGACCATCACGCCGGCTATTACCACGTCCGCGTCGCGCGGTGATATCCTGCGACAGCACGACAGCGGAGCGCTGTCGGGACCTGATGTCCGGCATGGAGACCGGAGGCTTCAATGCGCGTCGTCACATCCACGTCGGCGGCGGCACGGCTCGCCGCCGCGCAGGCATTTCTCGCCACTCGTCATCCCGCCGCCGAAGTTGTCATCGTGGCCGCATCGCGCGGTGCTGCCGACGACTTCGCCCGATCCGTCGCGCGTGACGCCGGAGCCACCTTCGGTCTGAGCCGTTTCAGCCTGATCGAGCTTGCGGCGCGGGCCGCGATCACGCGAGTCGAAGGGGCGCGCCGCGCGCGGGGAACGCAGGCGGGCGCCGAGGCCATTGCCGCCCGTGTCGTCTTCGAGGCGATGGCGGAAGACGACCTCGCCTATTTCGCGCCCGTGGCCAGCCTGCCCGGCTTCCCGAGGGCGCTGGCGCGCACGCTGTACGAGCTGCGGCTCGCGGATGTCGATCCGCCGATCCTCCCGGCGCCCGCATCGGCGGTGCGCGACATCGCCGATTTGCTGCAGCGGTTCGAGCAGCAGTTGGCCGCATCAGCGATCGACGACCGGGCGTCGCTGTTTCGCCTCGCGGCAGAGGCCTGCAGCGCCGACGAGGTGCGATGGGCGCGGCTGCCGATGGTGCTCATTGACGTGCCGCTCGACTCACGCGCCGAGCGGACGTTCGTCGCGGCACTGACCGCACGGTCGCCGCAGGCCGTCGCCCTGGTGCCCGACGGCGATCGGCTCGCCCGCGAGGCGTACGAAGCGATGGGCGCGGAGATCGAAACGCGGATCGACGCCGCCAGCCGCGGGACCGACCTGTTCCATCTGCGACGATACGTGTTCCAGCACGAGCGCCCCGATCCCCGGAACCGCGCCGGCGACGTGACGCTTTTTTCTGCGCCGGGCGAGGGGCGCGAGTCGGTCGAGATCGTCCGCCGCATCCTCGATGAAGCGGCCCGCGGCGTGCGCTTCGACGAGATGGCGGTGCTGCTTCGTACGCCGCAGCAGTACCTCGGCCTGCTCGAGCAGGCGTGCGCCCGCGGCGACGTGCCCGTTTACTTCGATCGCGGCACCCGGCGGCCCGATCCCTCCGGCCGCGCGCTGATTGCGCTGCTGTCGTGTGCCGTCGAGGAACTGTCGGCCAAGCGGTTCGACGAGTACCTGTCCCTCGGCCAGGTGCCGCGAATCGGCGACGAGGCGCCCTTCGACCTCATCGTGCCCGACGACGAGGTGTTCGGGGGACGATCGGCGTCGAGCGCCATTGACGGAGGCGCTGACCTGACGCGCGACCGTGCCGACTCGGACGAGGAAGCGGTGATCTCGGGCACGTTGCGCGCGCCCTGGAAATGGGAAGAGTTAATCGTCGAGTCGGCCGTGGTGGGCGGAGGCAGCGAGCGGTGGCGTCGGCGGCTCGACGGCCTCGCCCAGGACTATCGGCTCCGAATCGCGGCGCTCCAACTGGAAGAGCCCGACTCGCCGCGACTCGCACGATACCGCCGCGACCTGCGGAATCTGACCCATCTGCGGCAGTTCGCGCTGCCCATCATCGACGAGCTCGCCGGATGGCCCCGGCGGGCGACCTGGGGCGAGTGGCTCGATCGATTGACGGCGCTCGCTTCGCGCACCCTCCGCCGGCCGGCGCGCGTGCTCCAGGTGCTGGCCGACCTGCGCCCCATGG
>JBPYEE010000806.1:0-13409 GCA_051985095.1 Vicinamibacterales bacterium
ACAGCACCATGATGAAGAGCCCCGCAATCATGTGATCCGTTGTCCGAAGGAGCAGCCGACCAGCGCCGGAGTTCCGACATGTTTGCCGAGCAGGAGCACCTTGTGCGTGCTCCCCAGTCCGCCGGGCAGCAGCAGCATCTTCAAGGCGCCGGGCGAGTCGACCGCGCGCCGGGGCGCGGCGTTGAGGACGCCCATCAGAAAGTAGGTCTGGTCGAGAAATCCGAGCGTCTGCATGCCGGCGGCTTCGGCGGCCTGTCGAAGACTCGAGAAATCGACGTGCGAGGTGATGTCGCGTTCGCCTGGATCACTGAGCCACGGCGGGCGCGCAGGTTGCGAGCCGGACGGGCGCGGCGCCGTGGCGTCAACGCCGTGGTCGAGCCGATGGTGACGAAACGTGGTCAGCGTGCCGAGTGCATGCGAGGCCCCGTAGAGTTCGCCGGCTTCGTGGCCATAGTCAATCAGGATCATGAACCCGCGCTGCAGGCGCTCGGCCGCCTGCCGGATCCACGCGACGGCCTGCAGGTTGATCTCGGCCCGCCACCCGGGCTGCAACCGGACACCGGCGCGATCGAGATACTCCTGGAGGCGCGGTGTCGACGGCGGGCCCTCGATCGTGGTGAGCGCCGGATCGGCGTCGACGTACACTTCGCGCAGGCCGTCGTCGTGCATCACGACCTGATGCACCGGCAGCGCGTCGAACAGTTCATTGGCGATGAGGACGCCGTCGAACGCGTCGGGGAGCGACGCGTCGGACCAGACCAGGCGATCGGCGACGTCGGCGAGCGTCGCGCGCTGGGCCGCGCGCGCCGCCGCACTCGCCTCGACGAGATGGAGGCGCGTCGCCTCGTAGAAGGGACGATGATCGCGTTTCGCCGCGCGGAGAATGTCCGCGGCGAGCCGCCCATTGCCCGCACCCGCCTCGACGAGGTCGAACCGCGCGCCGCGCGCGGCCGGCGCCATCAGCTGAAAGCACTCGTACAGCTGAACTTCAATCAGCTCGCCGAAGAGCGGTCCGACATCGACGCTGGTAAAAAAATCGCCCGCGCGGCCGGACCGGCGGCTCGCGCGGGCGTAATAACCGAACTCGGGATCGTAGAGCGCCCATGCCATGAACGCGGCCACGGTGATCGGGCCGCGCTCACGGATCAGATCATCAATGCGCAATCAGCAGAGGGCCGTGTGCCCGAACGTTACTCTTTCCTGATCGGCACGAACGTCTCCGAATCGCCGCGCCAGACGCGGAGCTGCGCCAGGTGCTTCGACTGCACCTTCTGCAGTTCGCGCTGCGCGTCCTGGGCGCTCGCGACCGCTTTGCCGTTCACCGACAGAATCACATCGCCCGGCCGGAGGAAGCCCGCCGACGGCCCGTCCTGATCGACGTCCGAGACGACCGCTCCGGTTTGCCCCGACGGCAGGCGCAGCCGCCGAGCCATTTGCGGCGTCACGTTCTCGAGCGTCAGGCCAAACCCGCTCGCGCCTTGCTCCTCGGGCTGCTGCTGATCCTGATCCTGATTGCGCTGGTTGTTGCCGCCGGTTGCCTGTTGCTCGGCCTCGAGGTCCAGCTCCTCGACGGTGATGTGGAGGATCTTTTCCTGTTTGTTGCGGAGGACCTTGACCGGCACAGAGGTGCCCGGTTTGGTGGCGATCACCATTTTCACCAGGTCGTCGCGGCTGGTCACGGGCCGGCCGTTGAATTCGGTGATCACGTCACCGAGTTCCATGCCCGCCTTCGCCGCCGGGGTGCCCGCCGGCACCTGCGCCACCAGCGCGCCCTTGCGGTCTTTCAAGCCCATGTCTTCGAACGCCTCGCGCGGGACCGGGATGACCGAGACGCCGATGCGGCCGCGCGTGATCTTCCCGGAGCGGAGCTGCGGCAACAGCTCACGCACCGTATTGCTCGGCACCGCGAACCCGATGCCGATGTTGCCCTCGGTCTGCGAGTTGGTGATGATGGCGGTGTTCATGCCGATCACCTCGCCGCGGACGTTCAGCAGCGGACCGCCGGAGTTGCCCGGATTGATGGCGGCGTCGGTCTGAATCATGTCGTTCGTGCGGTTTAGCACGGACTGGAAGGGACGCCCGACCGCGCTGACCACTCCCACCGTGACGGTGTAGGTGTAGCCAAACGGGTTCCCGATCGCCATCACCCAGTCGCCCGGCAGCATCTGCGACGAATCGCCGAACTTGACCTCCTGCAGCGGCCCTTTTGGTTTCTCGGTGAGCTCGATCATCGCGCTGTCGGTCAGCTGGTCGTGGCCGACGACCCGCGCGGCATACGGCATGTCGTCGTCGCCGTACAGGTACACCTCGATCTTGGTCGCATCCTCGACGACATGATTGTTCGTGAGGATGAAACCGTCCTTGCTGATGATGAAGCCGGTTCCGGCCGCGCTGGTCTTTGGTTCCTTCTGCTGCGGCGGCCGGCCCCGCCGATTGTTGTTGTTGCCGCGCCCGCGCTGATCCTGCTGATCATCCTGCTGATCGGGCTGGCCGAAGAAGCGGTGGAAGAAATCGTCCGGCGATCCGCCGCCGCCGAAGAACTGCGTCAGATCGTTGCTCTTGACCCTCATCTCGGTCCGGATGTTCACGACCGACGGGGTCACCGCCTTCGCGATGTTGCGGAACGTGTCGGCGCCCAGCGAGCCCGAGATTGGCGCGCTGTTCATCGGCGGGACGTTGATCGTCTGGGCCGACGAGGCCGGGGTCAGATCAAGCCGCGAGGCGAGCACCATCCCGACCGCCAGCGACGCGACAGCGATGAGAAGCGCGTAGAAAAACGTAGTCTTACGAGTCGACATCTTTAACCTCCGGCCCGGCCCGTCAGGACCTGCCTACCACAACGTGACAATCTCGGTCTGTAGCGGGCCGCTCACCGCCGCATCGCGTTCGGCAACGACCATGTTGATCTCCGTTCGGACGCCGAACTCGTCGAAATAGACGCCTGGCTCAATCGTAAAGCCTGTGCCAGGCAGCAGCCGCCGATCGTCATGGGTCTCGTAGTCGTCCATGTTGACCCCGTTGCCGTGGACCGCTTCGCCGAGGCTGTGGCCGGTTCGGTGCAGGATACGCTCGCCGTACCCGCGCTCGCGCAGCACCCCGGCCGCCGCGCGATCGACTTCCCAGCCTCGCAACTCCCGTCCGGATCGCGCCGCCTGCTGAACCAGCCGGACCGCAGCGTCCCGCGCGTCCCGCACGGCGGCAAACGCCTGGGCATATGGCTCGGGTGGGCGCGCTCCCGCATATCCCACCCACGTGATATCAGCAAACACCGCGCCGGGCACGTCGAGCTTACCCCAAAGATCCAGCAGAATCAGGTCGCCTTCGTGAATCGCGCGCGGAGCGCCGGGCGTCGGCTGATAGTGCGGATTGCCCGCATGTTCGGTCGCCGCGACAATCGGGTCCGCGTCGGTGACGAGCCCCTCTTCGCGGAACCACCCCGTCATGAGCTGCTGGACGTCGTATTCCGTTGTGGTCACTCCGTCCCGGAGGCGTCTGGCCGTTGCCTCGAAGGCGCGATCCTTGACGCGGTAGAGCTTGTCCGACGCGCGACGATGGGTCTCAACCGCCTTCTCGCTCCACACGGCCGAGAACCGCTGGACGAGATCACCCGACGAAACGACCTCGACCCCGGACTGGCGGACAAGTTCAATCGTGCCAGCATCTACACGCGACACATACGGAATTGCACAGTTCGGCGAGTACTCCATCGCCAAACGGCGCACGCCGTGCAGGAGCCGCCGCAGGCCGGCCTCGAGCTGGTCCCGTCCGGCATATCGGTCACACGTGCCCGGCAGATGCGCCAGCGAATTCGGTTCAATCGCATGGACGAGGCCGCGCGGGTCGTCCAGCGCAGGAATCAGGTAATACCATCGCCGCGTGGCGAGGTGTCCTCCTTGCTGGTTGACGGCGGCCAGACCGGCGGCGATCGGATTCAGCCCCCGGAAGTCGTAGAGCAGCCAGCCATCAAGGTCATCGGCCCGAAGAGCCGCCTGAACGGCTGTTATATCAAGGGCTTCGGAGATGGCTGTTGGGGACGAGGACACGTTCCTCAGTATAGCCGGGACGCTATAATCCTCGGAGAGCAAGGGTTATGAAAAAACGCTTACAATTCGCGGCGCTCGTCGTGTCCCTGACCGGGTCCGCGCTGCTCGCGGGCCAGAATCCGCCAGCGGCGCAATCACCGCAGCAGCCCACTTTCCGCGTGCAGGTCGATTACGTCGAAGTCGATGCCGTCGTCACCGATCGCGAGGGACGGCTCGTCCGCGAGCTGAAGAAAGAGGACTTCCAGGTCTCGGAAGACGGCAAGCCGCAGACGATCAACACCTTCACGTTCGTCGACATTCCGATCGAGCGCTTCGATCGACCCTTGTACTCCCCGTCGCCGATCGTGCCGGACATACAGACCAACGAACGGCCGTTCGACGGTCGCGTGTACGTCATGGTGATCGACGACCTCCACACCCGTTTTGGCCGGACGAACCGCGTCAAGACTGCGGCGCATCAGTTCATCGAGACCCGGCTCGGCGCGAACGATTTGATGGCCGTCGTGCACACGGCGGGAGCGACCGACGCGAGCCAGGAATTCACCAGCAACAAGCGGCTGCTGCTGGCGGCGGTCGACAAGACACAGGGCCGCAAGCTCGATTCGGCGACCGCGAACAAGACCACGGAGTACTACCGCACGCAGGGCATGCGTACGCAGGGCGACCCGGTGAACGACCCCGACGACGTGGAGCGATCGTTCAACGCGCGCAACGCGCTGCAATCGCTGAAGAACGTCGCCGAGTGGTTCGCGTCGGTGCGCGGCCGCCGGAAGACGATTCTGTTCGTCAGCGAAGGAATCGACTACGACATCACCGATCTCATTCCGCAGAACGGATCGAACCACCGCGACGCGACACAGATCCTCGAGGATACGCGCGAGGTCATCCAGGCGGCGACGCGGGCGAACGTCTCCATCTACGGCATCGATCCGCGCGGCCTCACCGATCTCGGCGATGAATCGATCGAAATCCAGTCGTTCCCCGATGACACCTCGCTCGGCATCGGTCCCGGGTCGCTCATGAACGAACTGCGGATGTCGCAGGACAGCCTCCGCGTGCTCTCCGACGAAACCGGCGGCTTTGCCGTCGTGAACCGCAACGATTTCACGACCGCCTTCGACCGGATCGTGGAGGACAACAGCTCGTACTACGTGCTCGCCTATTACCCGCCCGATCCGCGACCGGGACGCGAGCACAAGATTACGGTGCGCGTGAACAAACCCGGTCTCACCGTGCGGGCGCGGCAGGGCTACGTCACCCCGAAAAAAGCGACCCCGGAGAAGGTGAACCCGAAGGACACGCGGACACCCGAAGTCCGTACCGCGCTCGATAGCCCGCTGCCGGTGAGCGGCCTGACGATGCACGTGTTCGCGTCACCGTTCAAGGGCACCGCCCCGAACGCGTCGGTGCTGCTCGGCGTCGAGCTGCGCGGACACGATCTCCAGCTCAGTCAGAACGACAGGATTCAACTGTCGTACATGGCAATCGACGCGAAGGGCAAGGTCCAGGGCGGCAACACCGACCAGGTGTCGATGACCAACCTGCGGCCCGAGACCAAGTCACGCATCGAATCGACCGGGCTTCGATTGTTGAACCGCCTCGAGGTGCCGCCGGGCCGGTACCAGCTGCGAGTCGCTGCGCACGATTCAAACGGCGGCAACGTCGGATCGGTGCTGTACGACCTCGACATTCCGGATTTCGCGAAGGCGCCCTTCAGCATCAGCGGGCTCGTCCTGACATCGATGGCAGCCTCGCAGATTCCGACCGCCCATCCCGACGAACAGACGCGCGGGGTCCTGCCGGCGCCGGCCGCGGCCTTGCGCGCGTTTCCGCAGAACGACGAGGTCGCCCTGTTCGCCGAGGTCTACGACAACGAAGTCAAAGCGGCGCACAAAGTCGACATCACCACCACGGTGACGACCGACGAGGGGAAGGTGGTGTTCAAGACCGAGGAGCAGCGCGACTCGGCCGATCTCGGCGGGAAGACCGGCGGCTTCGGCTACGCGACGCGGATCCCGATGAAAGAACTTCCGCCGGGACTCTACGTGTTGACGGTGTCGGCGAAGTCCCGCCTCGGCAACACGCCAGCCGTCGAGCGGCAGGTGCGCTTCAGCGTGACGCCGCCCACCGCTGCGCCATGAACGCCGTCGCCGTCGTCGCCGCGATCACGATTGCGCTGCAGCCGGCGCGGATGTCTCGAACGATCGAAAAAGGCGACCAGAGCCACGTCGACCAACCGACCCAGGTCGTCGTGCGCGACCAGACCGAGTGGCAACGGCTGTGGCAGCGGCACGCGCCTGACCGTCCGCTGCCGGCCGTTGATTTTGCGGCCGAGTCGGTGGTCGCCCTGTTCCTGGGCGCGCGAAACACCGCCGGCTACAGTGTGGCCGTCCTCAGCACGACGGAGGCCAACGGCGTGCTCCTGGTGAGGTACAAGGAGACGGTTCCCGCGCCCGGCGCGATCGCCGCGCAGGTGCTGACGTTCCCTTACCACATCGTTGCGATCCCGAAAACGTCGGCGACGCGCATCGAGTTCGACAAATCCGAGTCGTGAAGACGCGACGTGTTCGCTCTCGGGACCGGCGTGTGCGAAACCGAAAGACCGACGCTCGGTCGACGCCGCGAGCCCGCCAGAATCGCGCCGATTGACGGCGCCGTCGCGTGGCATGAGATTCGCCTGAGAGGCTGCCGTGGTCGGCTTCCTTCACGACCTTCGCTACGCGAGTCGGGCCATTGTCCGGATGCGCGGCCTGGCCGTGGTGGTGATCCTCACTCTTGGCGTCGGCATCGCGGCCACCACGACGATGTTCAGCGTCGTCTATGCGACGCTCTTCCGGCCTGTCCCCTTCAACGACCCGGAGCGGCTGGCCATGGTGAACGTCGTTCGCACGACGCCCCGCTTTGGCACACAGTACGTGCGATGGTCGTATCCCGAAACGACGCACCTGGCTGAGACGCTGACCTCGTTCGAGGCGGTCGGCACCTTTACCGCGGCGCCTGTCAATCTGACCGACCGCGGCCAGCCGGAACAGATCGACGCCGAGATCGCCTCGCCCGGGTACTTCGAGGCGCTGCGCGTGACGGCCGAACGCGGGCGCGTCTTCACGCGCGACGACGAACAGGCCGATGCGCCGCCGGTAGCGCTGATCAGTGCCGGGCTGTGGCGGCGGCGGTACGGCGCGGCGGGTGCCCTTGTTGGCGGACGCATCGCCCTCAACGACCACCCCCTGATCGTAGTGGGCGTGTTGCCCGAGCGCTTCGCCGGGTTGAGCGGCCGCGCGGACGTCTGGATTTTGCCGCGCATGGCGCCGCCCATCACCTACGCGGGCTACCTGACGACGCCGCAGCACTTCATCAACGTCCTCGGACGACTCCGGCCCGACCGGTCGCTCGCCGTCGCCGATGCGGAATTGCGAGCGATCGCCGCGCGCGTGGTCGTGCCGGAGCCTGACGCGTCAGCCGGACCGTCGGCCACGTGGGGCGCGGCGGCCGTGTCGCTGGCGGCGGCACGCGTCGACGCGCGCCTGAGCCGACCCGCGACGGTCCTGCTTGCGGCGGTCCTCTGTGTGCTGCTGATTACCTGCGTCAATGTCTCGAGCCTGCTGCTGGCGCGCGGCCGCGCGCGTCGCCGTGAGGTGGCGGTGCGCCTGGCGATGGGATCGGGGCGGTGGCGTGTTGTGCGGCAACTGCTCACGGAAACGACCCTGCTCGCGCTCGTCGGCGGCGCCTGCGGTCTGCTTCTGACGATGTGGGCGATGGACCTGGTCACGTCGCAGGGCTGGCTGGCGGTCGCGCGCGGCGGCGTCCGGCAGATCGGCGCGTTCGCGACGCCGGCGCTCGACGCCGCCGTGTGGCTCTTTGCGGTCGGCATCTCCTTCGTCACCGCGATCGCCTGCGGCCTGGTGCCGGCGATTGAAACGTCGCGCACCGATCTCGTCTCGGCCCTCAAGGAAGACTCGCGAACCGGCATCGGCCGCCGGCACGGCCGCGTGCTCGCCGCCTGCGTCGTCTGCGAGCTCGCGCTCGCCGTCCTGCTGCTCACCGTCGCCGGGTTGCTGGTGCGGAGCTTCGTCGAAATGCAGACCCTGCGGGCCGGGTTCTCCACCGAGGGCGTGGTGACGTTCTGGGTAACGCCGGGCGCCTCCCGCTACGCGGTTGCCGATGGCCCTCGGATCGTCGACCGACTTCTTCGGCAGGTGGAGCAGGTGCCAGGCATCGTCGCGGCGAGCGTGAATCGCTGCACACCGTTCGATGTGCGCTGCGCCCAGACGACGGTCGTCGTGCGCGATCCCCGTTCCGGGACCGAGACCGCGCCGGTGGTCGTCGGACGCCATTACGTCTCGGCTGGTTACTTTCGGGCACTCGGGATTCCGCTCCGCGCCGGGCGGACGATCGCCGACGACGACACGGCGGATCGGCCGCCGGTCGCCGTGATCAACGAGACGGCGGCGCGCCGCTTCTGGCCTGGCGAGAGCCCCATCGGCAGGCGCGTGCGGTTCGGTCAGGGCACCGGGTTCGCCGATGTGCCCCAGGGCATCGAAATCGTCGGTGTGGTTGGCGACGTGAAGTACGGGCCGGTCGAAGACCCCGCCACCGCCGACGTCTACACGTCATTCCGGCAGTTCACGTATCCCGAGACGATGATGATCGTCAAGACAACCGCGCCGCTCGGTGCGATTGTGCCGGCGCTGCGCGCCGCAATCGCCGCGGTCGACCCGAGTCTGCCGATTTACGACGTCCGTACGCTCGATGACCGGATTGCCGGCTGGCTCGCACGGCCGCGCGTGACGGCGTCCGTGATCGCCGGGTTCGCGGTGAGCGCGCTGTTGCTCGCGGCCTTCGGCGTGTACGGGGTGATGGCGCACTCGGTCGCGCTGCGGCGGCGGGAGATCGGGATCCACTTGGCGCTCGGCGCGGACCGAGCCCGCGTGACGCGGCACATGCTGGCGCAGGGAGGCCGCTACGCGCTGTACGGCGTCACGATCGGCGTCGCGGCGGCTGGCGTAGCGGCCCGGCTCGTCGGCACGATGCTGTTCGGCGTCGCGCCGGGCGATCCGGTCATTTTCGTGACCGTGGTCGTCCTGATCGCGGCCGTGGCGCTCGCGTCGGCCCTTGTTCCGGCGCGCCGCGCCAGTGCCGTTGATCCGGCGGTCGTGTTGCGAAGCGAGTAAACCCGCTACTTCTTCTTGGTCGCGGACGCGGTCTTCGCGGCCGGCTCCTTTGCCGAGGCGTCGTCGAGCGTCTTGACCAGATGCGGCTTGACGGTGCCGTTCGCGTGCGCGAACATCAGCATCTGGACATTGAAGTTCGGATTGGTCGGCGTCCGGACTTCGATCACCTGCGTCTCACCCGGCTGCAGCAGGCCGTTGATGACCCCTTCACCGCCCGGCAGCATGTTGTTCTTCTTGTCGTACCACGTCTCGGTGACCTTCAGGCGCGCGATCGGCGCAGTCCCCAGGTTCTTGACGTGGATCTTCGTGATCAACGTCGTCCCTTCGCGCCGCGTCTGGTCCTTGACGTAGTCGATTTCGGCCTGTCCCCGCACGGGCGGAATGAACTTCTTGCCCGCCAGAATCGATTGCATCGGCGGCGCCTGCGGGGCGGTCTGGGCGAATGTGGTGGCGCTGGCGAGAGCGCCGACGACGGTCGCGGCGAAGAGAGAGCGCGCGCGAGTCATAACGGTCCTCCGGTGATGTGGACGAGCTTCGAGAATGAAGCCGACATTATATAGCTTACATCTCGCCGTTCCAGTCCTCCGCTTCGGGGCTCTGCGAACGGAAGATCTCCATGTGCCACTTGCCGCCGCCCCAGGGCTCGATCACCTCGGCGGCGACCACGTCGACGAGCAGCTCGGAGAACAGCCGGCCCTCCGGATCCCCTTCGAGATGATACGCCGGCTCGTCCCAGCCAAAATTCGGATAGAGGACGAGCGTCAGGAACAGGTCGTACCCGTCGTCGACGACGATCAGCTGCCCGCACGGGCGCTTGAGCGTGGAGTGATAAATGAGGTATTTCTCGGCGGAGTGGGCACGGATGTAGCGTTTCAGCGCGAATTCGCGCGCCACGATTTCTTCGACGGCGATCTTCTTGTCCCAGCAGTCGCGGCAGTACTTTTCTTCGCCGCGCGGCTCCGACACCTCTTTTGCACCGCAGAGCGCACACCGCGATTTGGCGACCGACTTGCGAGACATACGATGGGTCTAGTTTAGCGCACCGATGGCGTGGAGCGCCCTTCGAGCGCGCTCGCGTAGGTGCGACGGACGTAGTCCTTGACCATCCGCCGCGCGGCGAAGCGCGGGGCAACGGTGCGGATCGCCTCCTTTACGACGGCGATCCAGGCGCGCGGCACGTCCGCCGCGTCGCGCTCGTAAAACGCCGGGACGACTTCCTCTTCCAGGATGCGGTACAACGCGCCGGCGTCGGCCTGATCGACCGCCTCGTGGTTGTCGCCGGTCAGCCCGCCGTCGATGACCCAGCCGTTCGCGCCGGTAAACCCTTCCGCCCACCAGCCATCGCCGATGCTCAGGTGCGGCACGCCGTTGATGGCCGCCTTCATCCCGCTCGTGCCGCTCGCTTCGAGCGGCTTACGCGGGTTGTTCAGCCAGACGTCGCAGCCCTGAACGAGGAAGTGGGCGACGTGGAGGTCGTAGTCGTCGACGAAGGCGATGCGTCCGGCGAACATCGGATCGAGCGCACGCCGGTAGACGCGCTGCAGGTGGTGCTTGCCGACATCGTCGGCGGGATGCGACTTGCCGGCGAAGATGATCTGCACCGGGCGTCCCGTCGCGTTGAGAATCCGCGCCAGCCGCTCGGGATCGGTGAAGATCAATTCCGGACGTTTGTAGCCGGTGAACCGCCGGGCGAAGCCGACCGTCAGCGCCTCGGGTTCGAGAAGCGTCCCGGCCGCCACCACCCGCGGAATGCCGACATGCTCTTCGGTCCACCGCTGCCGCGCGCGTTCGCGCACAAACGCGAACAGATACTGCCGCAGGCTCTGGCGCGCCTCCCACAGCTCGGCGTCGGGGATGGCGAGGACGCCTTCCCACAGTCCCGGATCGTCGTGCCGTTCGAGCCAGTCGGCGCCCAGATATTTGACAAACAGCGCGTCGAGTTCGCCGGCGAGCCAGGTGGGCACATGGACGCCGTTGGTCACAGACGTGACGGGGCGATCGCTCTCGGGAACCTCGGGCCACATCGGCTGAAACATCGCCCGCGTCACCTGGCCGTGCAGTTGGCTGACGGCGTTGGTCACGCCGGCGGACCGGATCGCGAGCGCGGTCATGTTGAACTGCGGGCCGCCGCCGTTGTCGTACGACCCGAGCGCCAGGAACCGATCGCGGTTCGCCCCCAGCGTTCCCCACGCGCCGGCCAGATGTTTCTCGACCAGATGGAACGGGAACGCGTCGTGACCGGCCGGCACGGGTGTATGCGTCGTGAAGACGGTCGAGTGGCGGATTTCGTCGAGCGCCGCGTCGAACGACGATCCGCGTTCGATGAGATCGCGGATGCGCTGCAGGACGACGAATCCGGCGTGTCCTTCGTTGAGATGAAAGACGCCGGGGTCGGACCCGAGCGCTTTGAGCGCCCGCACGCCGCCGATGCCCAGGATGATCTCCTGCTGGATCCGCGTCTCGCGATCGCCCCCGTAGAGGCGAGCCGACAGCTCCCGATCCCACGGCGCGTTTTCTTCGAGGTCGGTGTCGAGCAGATAAATCTTCACCCGGCCGAGCCGGACGCGCCAAATCTGGAGGAGCACCGACCGGTCGCCAAGCGGCACCGCGGTGATGCACGGCTTGCCGTCTGCCGTCAGCGCCGGTTCGATCGGCGCGTCGGCCCAGTTCAGCCGCTCATAGCTCTCTTCCTGCCACCCTTCGGCTGAAACGTGTTGATGGAAGTATCCCTGCGGATACATGAAACCGACGCCGATGAGGGGGACCCCGAGGTCGCTGGCTTCCTTGCAGTGGTCGCCGGCGAGAACGCCCAGGCCGCCGGCATAAATCGGCAGCGACTGGTGCAGCGCGAACTCGGCCGAAAAATACGCGATCGACTGCCCGGCCAGCTGTGGAAACGTATGCGACCACCACGTGTTTTTCGCCGCCCGCGCGGCGTCGACGGCGACGAGTGCCCGGTCATAGCGCTCGAGGAACGCTCGATTATCGGCGGCCGCCTGCAGCTTGGCCGGCGTGATGAGGCGCAGCATCCGCACCGGGTTGTGCGCGGTGGCGCGCCAGAGCACGTAATCCAGCTGACGGAACACGGCCCGGCCTTCGGGGTGCCAGCTCCACCAGAGATCCATGGCCAGTTCCTCGAGCCGGGACAGACGTTGAGGCAGGGGAGGACGATCGAGCTGTCTGGTCATGGGCCACACGCGCCGACGAGCGAAGCAAAGCGCGGCAGATCGATGTTGCCGCCGGACACGACGGCGACGATTTTTCCCGGGCCCGCGCGGCCCTCGAGCGCCGCCGCGACGGCACAGGCCGCGGCGCCCTCGGCAATCACGTGCGTGCGATCCGCGACAAGCGCCATCGCCCGTGCCACCGCGTCGAGCGAGACGACGAGGGATCCAGTCAGCGTCCTGAGCATCGGCCACATCGTCGGGATGACCGATTTGCCGCCGGCGCCGTCGACAAATGAGGCCTGCCAGTTGTCGACATAGACAGGACGGCCAGCGGCGATGGATGCCGCCAGCGGTGCCGCCGTTTCCGGCTCCGCGGCGTACACGCGCGTCGAGGGTTTCAGCGCGCCGACGGCCGCCGCGATGCCCGACAGCAGGCCGCCGCCGCCGAGCGGCGCCACGATCGCGTCGACCTCCGGCAGGTCGTCCAGAATCTCCAGGCCGATAGTGGCGTTGCCGGCGATGAACCGGTCGTCATCGAAGGGATGGATGAACCGACCGGTCATCCGATCGGATCCGTGCGCTTCGACCGTTTTCCAGCACTCGTCGTAGGTGGCGCGCACGATCGACGCGCCGAGGCGTTCGATGGCGCGAATCTTCGTCTCGGGCGCAGTGTCCATGACCATCACCGAGCACCGGGCGCCCACCTGCCGCGCCGCGTACGCCACGCCCTGCGCCGCGTTGCCGGCGCTGACGGTCCAGACGCCGTCGGCGAGCTCCGCCGGAGTCAGCTGACGGACGACGTTGTACGCGCCGCGGATCTTGAACGATCCGATTGGCTGCAGCACTTCGAGCTTGAGATAAACGTCGGTGTCGCCGAGGCGAATGAGCTGAGTGCGGGTGGCGGCGCGGTAGATCGCGGTAGCAGCGTCGCGAATGGCAGCAAGGGGAATGTGTCGCCCCGACACAGTGATCGACAAGATGTTCGCATCGTATCCGTCGCGTGACGGCAGCGTCAACGGTTGAGCCCT
>JBPYEE010000807.1:0-17900 GCA_051985095.1 Vicinamibacterales bacterium
TCAATGCGGTCCAAATTCTCAGCCAGTTTGTCGGCTGCTGTCGTCAGGAAATCGGCCTCTAGCGTCATCCAATGTTTCTCCGTCGAACGACCCTCGCTCGTCCTCAAGAGCTTAACCCACGATAAACGCCGAAGTATAAATGCAGCCGAAGGTTCCGGAGCGGGCCGTTGACGCGCCGAAGAGCCGGGGAAACTGGATCATCACGACCGACGAGTGGATCAGTCTCGCGTTAGTTTCCTTACCAATCGTTCCACTTCCGGGTCAGTGAGGAATTCGCCTTGCCTCGCCACCCGCACCGTCTGATATTTCTTCCAATCGAAATGCCCCGGCGCCATATTCACGGTGACGATGAATTCGGCGTTCGCCGCCAACGCGCATTCCAGAAAACGGTTGTCGGGTTCGTGCCGATCACATCGAGCTCAGTTAGCAGGTAGCAGAC
Source organism: Vicinamibacterales bacterium (assembly GCA_051985095.1). Lineage (GTDB taxonomy): Bacteria > Acidobacteriota > Vicinamibacteria > Vicinamibacterales > CAVVIG01 > Gp6-AA45. Next base: position 440 of record JBPYEE010000807.1, read on the forward strand.
GGGAAAGTTCTCGACAATTTCAGCGACGAATTCCGGGTGGTCCTCAAGGACCTCCGCGTACTCGGAGACCCTGCGTCACTTCAACATCCACCAGGTGCGGCACGTGGAACTCGTCTTGGTCTCGAACAAGAGGGCCTCGACTCTGATGCCGAGCGTGGTCTGCAGGAGAAACTCGAGTAGGGTTGAGGCGCCGACGACGATCACGCGGACTCGCGCTCCTCGCGGATCACCACAGCAGCGGGCGTCTTGAGAGTCACGCGCCGTCTTTTGTGGATTCTGGTCAGCATCCCCTCACCTGTCGGTCGTGCATCCAGCCGTTCAGGTTCGGCCGGGGGTAATCGGAGAGCGTATGTCCTGATTCCGCAGCTCGGACCTTTCGCTTGCGGTGCAGCGCGGTCCGGCACATTCCTGATTTGGCCATTTGGACATGTGATCAGCATGGGTGCATACCAGTCGCATGCGAAGGCCAGGTCTTCTACAGATCAACCGGCTCCGAAAATCTCCCACGGCGGTCAAGCAAGAGGCGAAGACGGCCCGGGCGGGGTTCCGCTCGGCGGGATCAACAAGCGTCGAAAATCAATCGTGACGGCTGCCCGATGAAGCTGCGACGTTGTCCGGGCTTTTTGTCGTCATGGTAGTGTTAGCGCCTCCGGCTGCGAACTCTCGCGCTGTGATCGTACTGCGAAGCGGTGAAGTCGAAGATCATCGAGTGCAACGGAACCGTCGTGAAGAGCGCGACTTCGAGCGGACACACGCTGACGACCGCCGCGCTGGACGTTTGGGTCGATCCGAATGATGATGCGAGGTCACGATGACGCGCGTGCCGGCGACGATCGGCGCCCTCCTTGCACTCGGGCTGTCTGCGCGGGGACCGGCCCTCCGAATACCGCAGACGCCGGCGCGAACCGAGCCGACGACCGTCGACGTTAGTGTCCATGAGGGCACGTCAATGGCCGTGGCGCTGTCGCCGGATAAGCGCACGCTTGCAATCGATTTGCAGGGCACGCTGTTCACGCTGCCAGTCGCCGGCGGCACCGCGACGCGGATCACCGACGAGTACAACGACGCTCGGCAGCCGTCGTGGTCGCCGGACGGGCGCCACATCGCATTCCAGGGCTACCGAGATGGCACGTGGCGCGTGTGGACCGTGTCTCCTGACGGCGCCGATCTCAAGGCCCTGACGAGCGGCCCGTTCGATGATCGCGAGCCGGTCTGGTCTCCCGACGGATCGAAGATCGCATTCTCGTCTGACCGCAGCGGTAACTACGATGTCTGGGTGCTGGAGGCGGCGACGGGTCGCGTTCAGCAGGTCACGAAGAATCCGGCCAATGATTTCGCGCCGGCGTGGTCGCCCGACGGCCGCGAGATCGCGTTCGTTTCGACGCGGGCGGCCGCACCGGGCATCTATTCCTCCACGCTCGACGGACAAGAACGGCTGCTGGCCGCCACGACCGGCACAGCGGGCGCGCCGTCGTGGACCCCGAACGGCAGCCAGGTGCTTTTCAGCACCATGCCCGGCGGCGGCAACGCCTCCGGCGAAACGCGGCTCATGCTCGGCACGCACGCGATCGCCTCGGGCGAAGACTATTTCCCCTTCCGGGCGCAGTGGCTCTCGGCCGACGAGGTGATCTACACGGCCGACGGGAAGATCAAGCGGCGCTCAGTCGCGAGCGGCCGTGTCACCACCCTTGAGTTCACCGCGACGCTGCCAGTCACCGTGCCCCACTACGCGCGGAAGACGCGGGACTTCGATTCGACGACGCCCCAATCCGCGAAAGGGGTTGTGCGTCCCGTCGCGTCGCCCGACGGCACAAACATCGCGTTTGCAGCCCTCGGCGACATCTGGACGATGCCGATCGGCGGCAGCGCGACGCGCGTCACCGATGATGAGTTCGTCGACACGGATCCCGCATGGTCGCCCGACGGGAAGAAGCTGGCGTTCGCGTCGGACCGCGCCGGCGGCATGGACATCTGGGTCCGCGATCTGAACGGCGGAACGGATCGGCGCCTGACATCGCTGCCGGGCGCCGAGGGGGCACCGACATGGTCGCGCGACGGACGCTCGGTCGCGTTCGTCAGCAACGTGGAGTTCAAGCAGGGCGAGATCTACATCGTCTCCGCAGACGGCGGCGAACCGCGCCGCATCGTCGACCGCAGCTTCGGCGTCGGCTATCCGACATGGTCGGCGAACGGCCGCTTTCTGATCTTCGCGACGCTGAAGCCGTACTCGACGCGGTTCCGAGAAGGGATGAACTACTACTCGATCGTGTCGAGTGAGGGCGGCGACCCGCGTCTCGTCGTGCCCGAGGCCGATGTACCGATCGGCAAGCGATCCGGCGACAGCGCGGCACTGTCGGCGGATGGCCGCCAGCTGGCGTTCGTTCGCAACGATCGCTTGTACGTGATGCCGATTACCGTCGGCGGCGAACCCGCCGGGCCGGCGCGTCAGATCACGACCGAGCTCGCCGACTCGATCAGCTGGGCCGGTCCGAACACGATCCTGTACATGGCTACGGATCGGCTGAAGCTCGTCGACATCAACAATCGATCGGTGCGCGACGTGCCGCTGTCGCTGACGTGGCGACGGCGCGTGCCCACCGGACGCATGGTCGTACACGCGGGACGGCTGATCGATGGACGGCAGCCCACCACCCGCGACAACGTGGACATCGTCATTGAGGGCAACCGGATCCAATCGATTGCGCCTCATCGAAACGACCTGCACACCGGAACCGTCGTCGACGCGTCGACGCTGACCGCAATGCCGGGATTGATCGAGGCGCACGGTCATCAGGACGAAGATTTTGGCCGGATGTTCGGCCGGGCATATCTCGCATACGGCATCACGACCGTGCGCAGCCCGGGCGGCAATCCGTACGAAGGCCTCGAGGAACGCGAGTCAATCGAGTCCGGACGCCGGCTCGGTCCGCGTCTGTTCATGACGGGCTATCTGCTCGACGGCCGGCGCCCCTACTATCCCATTGCGACGACCGCGCCGGATGAAAGTGTCGTCGACATGGAGCTGGATCGGGCGCGGCGTCTCGACTACGACTTCCTGAAGACGTACGTACGGCTGCCCGATTTGCTGCAGCGGCGGGCGATCGAAGGCGCCCACCGCCTTGGCATCCCGACTTCGTCGCACGAGATTTATCCGGCGGCGCTCTCAGGAACCGATAGCGTTGAGCACACCGGCGCAACGAGCCGGCGCGGCTACTCGCCGAAGCAGTCCGGTATGGGGCGGGCGTACGACGATGTCATTCAGATCGTTGCGAAGTCGCACATGACGCTGACGCCGACGTCGGCGCTCGGCGGGTTCCAGGCGGCCACGTCCGGGGATCCTTCCATCATGCAGGATCCGCGGATGATCGAGCTGCAGCCGCCGTGGGTGCGCAGGGGAGGCGGCGGCCGCGGCCGCGGCAACGCGTCAGCGGCACCCAATCCCAACGCCCTGCACGACATCATGCAGCGGTCAGCAAAAGAGCTGACCGATCTGCTGCATGCGCGCGTGCCGATCGTGGCCGGCGTCGACGCGCCGCTCGTCCCGTATGGCGCGGCGTTGCACACCGAGCTCGCGGCGTACGTCGAGGCCGGCTTCACGCCCTTTCAGGCGCTGCAAACGGCGACGGTCAACACAGCGGCCCTGCTGAACGCCGAACACGATTTGGGCACGATCGAAGCCGGCAAGCTCGCCGATATCGTACTCGTCGAGGGCAATCCGCTCGTCAATATCCGCGACACGATGAACGTGCGGAAGGTGATAAAAAACGGCGAGCTGTGGTCAATCGATGATCTGCTGAAGCTTCCGCGGCGGCCGGAGTGAACGTGTGACCTTCCGACCGAGGACAATGGGCTGAACTGGTCCGCGCTCGATTCGCCCGATGATCGACCGGCTGGAGCATTCTGGTGTCATGGCGCTGCGGCTTCGGGAGATTCTTCTTGAATCTGTCCGCATCGGGAGCCCTCCAAGGCGCCCTTGGGATCGCCGAGGCTGCCGCATTAACAGTGACGGAAGAGACCCGGCGGGTGGGTCCGACGCGGTGCCACGGCCTGTCCGGAAACATCGAGTTCCTGCTCGACATCTTTCAGGTGACGCGCGATGAGGCCTTCCTCCACGGCGCTCGGGATCTGGCTCGAATCCTTGAAACGTTCCGTGCGAAAAGAACGGACGGCTTACTTGGATTGCAGCGCTCCCTGCCTCGTCCCCCACCCGACTACATCGTCGGCTACGCGGGGGTGGCGGTCTGTCTGCTGCGGCTTGCCGCGCCTGAGGGCCGCCCGCATCAGTTGAGCATGCAGGGATTTCGCTGGCAGGGCTCCCATCTCGAAGCCTCCGCTGACGCGCCGTAGGAGTGAATGGCCACTCGCTTCTTGTGCCCGTCCGCGCCGTCGACGATCGCGGCGTGTCCAGGTTTGCGTCTCACGGGTAGCTACCAAGATGCACCGACGGCCGACTACAATCGCGCGCATGCCGCCATCCGTTTCGGTCGCGATGTGCGTGCACAACGGGTCCCGCTACATCGTCGAGACCCTTGAGTCGGTTTTTGCCCAGACGTTTCAGGACTTCGAAATCGTCCTCGTGGATGACGGATCGACCGACGATTCGGTCGCACTCGTCGAGCGCCATTTCCCTGACACTCGCGTTCGCATCATCCGTCAACGTCAGCAAACGCTCCGGGTCGCCAGGCCGGTTGCAGTCGCGAACGCGTCCGGCGAATTCATTGCATTTCTCGACCATGACGACGTGTGGATGCCGCAGAAGCTCGAGACGCAGGTGTTCGCGGCACGTACGAACCCAGACGCGGCGCTGTTCTTTTCCGATTGCCTGATCGTTGACGATCGCGGGCAAACGACCGGTCGTCTCTCGGACCAGTTCGATTTGGTGTCCATCGATTGCCGCTATCCGCATGGGCATTTGGAGCTGCTACGTCGTGGGAATTTCGTTGCGTATCCGACGGCGTTTGCCAGGACGGCTGCCGTTCGAGCTGTCGGTGGGTTCGACCGAACATTTCAGTACGTGAGCGACTACGATCTATGGCTTCGCCTCGCGCGGCGCGGGCCGGTTCATTGCACGCTGGAGGCGTTGGCCAAGTACCGCGTGCACCCGACCCAGTTCACGCAACGACATTCAGACATCACACTGGCCGAGCACTCGGCGCTGCTGTGGCCGCTCATCAGGACCGCATCGTATCCGCGCGACGTGCGCGACGCGCTGACGCATATGATGTTCGGTCAGCATCGAGTCGCATTCGGGTTTCTCTGGAAACAACGTCGCTACCGGGCGGCCGTGCGCGCGGCGATCGGAAGCCTGAAATATCCCATACCGCTGCGCGATTACATCTATCACCGGATATCGAGGTCCTCCATCAGCCGGTTCGTCTTCCGGTCCGTTCGCAAGAGTCTCGTCGTTGCACGCCGGATGACCGACGCGTCCAGTGCTGAACGACGCGATGTCTGGATCGACGGAACAGGGCTCAACCGAATGCAGACGGGCTACTTCAATCTGCTGTGCGAGATGATTCGGCGATTCTCACGCGATCGCAACGCCGACCTTCACATCGTGACGTCACGGCGAGGACGTCAGGCGTTGCTCGCGGAGGTCGACACGACCTCGGCGATCACGTTTCACGCCGCCGGGTGGCGAGCCGTCCATTGGAGCGACGTGCATAGGATAGTGTTCGGGTGGCAGGCGCGCGTGTTGCTCGCAACCTTTACGGCGGTGGTCGCGGTCGCTGCGCCAACCCTCGCGATCGCGCTGCTCGCCGTGCAGGCGTTCGCCGTCGCGGACGACGTTGCATCCATGTGGGCAGCGGCCAATGATCGGGACCGGCCCCGCCTCGTCGCGAGGGCTGTGCGCTACGCGTGGCGCCGCATTCCCACCCCGTGGCGCCGAAGTCGCTCTGCGCAGACGGTCGAAGTCTTGTTCTGGCGGGGTCGCTTCCGGTTCCGGACGGCGAGGCGCGTGGCCATCGTTCAGGACCTGACGACGATCGTTCATCCCGAGCTTCACACACCGGGCACCGTCGCGGAATTCGACGAATTTCTTCGGTACGTCCACCGCCACGCCACCGAAGTGTGGACGATCTCGGCGCATAGCCGCGCCGACATCGTCAACAACACGCGGCTGTGCCCGTCGAGCGTGTCGGTGATGTCAATGTCGGTCCACCCGCGTTACCTCGCGCCGCAGGTCGAGCTTGGCGTGCTCGCGCTGCACAGTATCTCCGCGCCGTACGTCATTGCCGTCGGTACGGTGGAGCCGCGGAAGAATCTGCGGCGCTTCGTTCGCGCGTGCGAACTGCTGCGGAAGGAGGCGCCGTTCGGCGAATGCGCGATCGTGATTGCGGGACCGCTCGGGTGGGACGATGGGTTCGCGGAATCTGTGCAGAATAGTGCGGTCGCCGCCCGTGTGCGCCTACTCGGCTTCGTGCCCGGCGAGCATCTGCCGTCGTTGTATCACTTCGCAGAGGCGGTCATCTATCCGAGCGTCTACGAGGGTTTCGGACTGCCCGTGCTCGAGGCGATGTGCTCGTCGGCCGTCGTTCTCACGTCGCGTAGCAGCTCGCTGCCGGAGGTGCTCGGCGACGACGAGTGGCTGTTCGATCCGTACGACACCGAAGACATTGCGCGGCTGCTCCTCCGCGCCCTCGAATTGCGGCCGGCTGACAGGGACGCGTGCCGCCGACGCAATCGTCAGCGTGCCGAATCGCGGCTTGTGTCACCGATGCCCGTGGCATTCGTGTGACGATTACGTTCGTTCTGCCGTTCGTCAACCTGACCGGCGGCATCCGCGTGATGCTGGACTACGCGAACTGGCTGCACGACCACGGACACCACATCACGGTCGTCTACCCATGCTGGCCGTATCGCTTCCAATACACGCGCAAGCAGCAGTTGGGCGAGTTTCAGAAACATCACCGCGCCGGCGGCACCGTGCCGTGGTATGACGTGAGATGTGACGTGCAGTGCGTGCCCTGGATCCACCGTCGATTCGTGCCGTCTGCGGATGTCGTGATCGCAACGGCATGGCCGACGGTGCACGACGTTGCCAGATTGCCTCGCCGGTGCGGTACCAAGGTGCATATCGTGATGCATCATGAGAGCCGAACCGGCCCAGAGTCGCGGATCGAATCGATTTATCGCCTCGCTTTCTTTAGGATTGCGTTTTCGAGGGCGACCGCCAGCAGCATTCAGGAGCGGTTCGGTTGTCGAATCGATGTCGTGGTGCCAAACGGCATCAATCCGGCGGTTTTCTTCCGCGATGGCGATTGCTGCGACGCTTCCGTCCTGTTTCTGTATCATCCTGACCCCCGAAAAGGAGCGGCCGACGGCCTCGAGGCGCTGTCGCGGTTGCGTGAGCGTCTGCCCCGGGTACGCACTCGAACTGTCGGTACCGTTCAGCCGCCCGCCTGGCCTGAGACCTTGCCGTTCGAGTTCCATCCGGCGGATGCGATTCTAAGGCGTGCTTATTCGACGTCCGCGGTACTGCTGTACCCGAGTCGCTACGAAGGATTCGGGCTGCCACCGCTCGAAGCGATGGCGTGCGGCTGTCCGTCCGTGACTACGTGCGTTGGTGCGGTTCCCGAATACGCGACACATGGCCTCAACGCGTTTATCGTCGACCCAGGCGACGTGGACGGCATGGTTGATTGGCTGGCGCGGGCGCTGACCGACGTGCCGCTCCGCACGCGCCTCGCGGGCGAGGGACTGCGTACGGCTGAGCGTTACTCACTGGACGCTGTCGCCCCGGCATTCGCCGCTGCCCTCCGGCAGGCGGCCCAATTGCGTTAGTGGTCGAAAAGTGCCGCCCAGGTGACCATGGCGTCGGCAAGCGTCTGGAAATAGTGGTGCGGCGCCGGCAGATCACGCCCGTTCGGAAACGCGCGAATGTGCTCCGCGAGGGCCTTGAACGCGTCATTTACCGTCAGCTCAGAAGCCAGCGGCGCGTCGAGGATGTAATCCCAGAACTGCTCGTGGATTTCGATGCCGAGCGCCTCACGACGAAGGTTCCTGAACCGGTTCGATCGTTTCAGGTGACGAACAATGGGTTCACCGGTCGTCGCATACCAACCCTTGTAATCGAGGATGCGCTTCAGCAGCAGTCCACTCCAGATGTCGTCGAAGCGATCGATCCCAACGGTGTCGAGGCCCATCAACAGGTTGTAGGCTCCCGGGATAACCCGGCGGTGATAGCAAACGTTCATCGCGCAGAGCGGGAAGGCCATGCCGGGCGGCACGACATGATGGCCGCGCGGCAGGACGGCCGTGCGCGGGTCTCGGATTCGTACAAGGGCGGTCGGCCCGTCAAGGTCTGGAACGTCCGACCACAATCCATGGTTCAACCCCACGGTCAACCGCCCAAGGCGCTCGTATGGAACACCGCGTGGTTCGTCGCCGGCGATCGTGCGGAACCATCGATCACGCGAGAACGCGGCGAGGTGGCCGTCGACGAACGCTCGTGCACCTTCGGTCGGCGGGTAGCAGTCGTCGTCAAGCGTGATGATGTACTCGCATGCTGCCTTCCACGCCAGGTAGATCGGGAAGCTGCGGGATGCGCCGGATTGGAGCGGAATGATCCACGCGGCTCGGCCGAGTTCGAGGGCGATGTCGCGCTGGCAAGTGTGACGCGCGTTGGACACAAGGCCGTTGACTTTGACACTCTTCTCCGGCCGGTCCTCGTGAAGGAACAGCGAAATCTCGTTGTCGTCCCAAATCTCGCGCCAAGCGTGAAGAAAATCAGCGATCGCGTCGGGTCGCGCGGTGGGAACGCATACGCCAATCATGGATGGTTTGTAGACGATAGCACTTCAAACGTGGTCGCTTCGGCCTCGAGCTGAGAGCTGGGGATTGGCGTGAGCCTGGCAAACCTCATTCGCGCCTGAACGGCCTGTACGCTCAAGGACCGATCGCCGAAGGGTAAGAGGTGGAAGGGACTTGCCCTTCGCTAGTTTGGCTCGGCTTCGAGGTGACTGAGCGTCAGGTCGCGGCTGTCACAACAGATGGCGTTGACGCGCGACAAACTCAAGATGCAGCTGTCGAGCACCAAGTACCACGCTCGCCCGGCCGGCTACACCGTTGCAGCCATCCGCGCCCGGTGCGATGATGGCCGCCGCGGCTGAAACGCAGGCGCCAGGCGGCACGTACCTCCGATCGCCACTCACACCGCGCACAACCAAACTATAGATGCTTAAAGCCAAAAAGATTACCGGGAAGCGACGGGACGGCTTGCTCAAGACATTAAAGGCCCGCTTCGAAGCGCATATCCACCGCCACGCGGGTCTCGAATGGTCGGCGGTGCAAGCAAGAGTAGAGTCGAACAGTGCCAAGCTTTGGTCGCTCAATGAAATGGAGCAGTCAGGCGGCGAGCCGGATGTTGTCGGGATTGATAAGACTACCGGCGAATACATTTTCGTTGATTGTTCAGCGCAGAGCCCTACAGGACGCCGCAGCGCTTGTTACGATCGCCGAGCGCTCGACGCACGGAAGGAGCACAAACCGAAGAGCACCGCTGTCGAGATGGCCACTGCGATGGGCGCCACCCTCCTGACAGTGGACGAGTATCGGAGGCTTCAGGAGCTTGGTCAGTTCGACACGACAACATCCAGCTGGGTGCACACACCTGCTAGGGTCCGGACGCTCGGCGGCGCACTGTTCTGCGATCGCCGCTACGACACCGTGTTCGTCTATCACAATGGTGCCGAGTCTTACTACGCCGCTCGGGGATTCCGGTGCTCGCTCAGAGTCTAATTGGACCTCCGTCCCGGAGGCCTTGAGTGCCGCTTGACATGGCATGCAGCTGACGATCGTCGAGCCTCGCCCTCGCTGCACTCGGGCGGACGCTCGCGGCTGAACGCGAAGTCGTTAGGTCCCGATAACCGCCGAGTACTGAGTCGTGTGTTTTTCCGCCATGAGCGCGCTGGCATACCTCCAGTAGGCGGAGGTCAGGCTGGCCGACGGCACCCACGCGGCGGCAGGCGGCGCTATGGTCACGGTCGCGCTCTGGGGTCATCGGGGACAGGATGTTGCCGTGTCGCTGGCCACATCACACTCGATCGACGGCGCTCAATCCAGGACGGTTTTTATGCGCCTGTGAAAAATACGAGCGGAGGCACGTAGGTCGCCGGATTCGAACTGTACTGCACGGCCAGCCTGGCTGGCGCGTCCGTTCCGACGACCCTCGCACGGTAGCGGCAATCGAGGTTGGGGTTGCAGCCCGACTGGCCCAAGCACCACGACAGCTCTGACGAATCTTCTCACAGACTCGCCTGGTCGGTGCGCAATGAAGTTACTCGAGGGCCCGTTCGCCTGATCCGGGGAAATGCCGATCTGCTTACATGAAGGCGTCGCCGTGTTCTGCTTCTCGCTCTAGTACGCGACGGTCGCTTCGATCCGCTTCGGATCGAGCCGCCAGACCTTGCCTTGGCCGAGCATGGACAGCCAGACGGCGCCGAGCCCGACGCGGATAGCATCGCCGCCATTGCCAATGAACTGCTGCACGACCCTGTTGGTCGCCGGATCGATGCGCGAGATGGGGACATCGATCGCGGTGACCCAGACCGATCCCTCGCCGACGGCGATATCGCCGCCTGGGCCCGGCACGCCGACGTCGATAGTGGTGACGAGTTTGTTGGTCTTCGGATCGACGCGCGACACGGAGCCGTCGCCCTGATTCAGCGTCCAGACGGAGCCCTCGCCCACAGCGAGGAAGCGCGGCGTTCGCCCCACCTTGATCGTGTCCGTGACGAGATTCGTTGCCGGGTCGACGCGGGTCAGTGTATTTGCGTCGGTATTGGTCACCCAGACCGCGCCCTCGCCGAACGCGACTGTATACGAACCAACGGGGACCATGATTTCGGCGACCGTCGCGTTCGTTGCGGGGTCGATGCGCACGAGCGTGCCACGCCGGTCAGTGAGCATCCACACGCTCGATGCGCCGACGGCGAGTCCGCCTTCGGTATTTGCGATCGTCATCGGCACGGTCGCGGTCACCTGTGCCGTCTTCAAATCGACGCGCACGAGCGACGACGGCGTCGTCTCATCGCCGCAGTTCGGAACCCACAAGCTGCCGAAACCGACGGCAAGACCAGAACATGGACGTTTGCCAACCGGGACGGTCGCCGTCACGGTTGACGATTTGGGGTCGAGCCGAGAAACACTGTCTTTCGGTTTGTTCGACACCCAGGCCTCTTCGTCGATCGCCAGCCAATCTGGCGCGCCTGGCACGTCGTAAACCGCTTCAGGGATCAGGCGTTCGATCGGGACTTTCACCCCAGGGCTTGATACGCCGGGTTTCGGGGTTGGCTGGGGTTGTGCAACCACCAGAGCTGTCAGCAAAAGGCCTGAGATGGATGACCGCATCGGTCGGATAGAATAACGCGCACATGCATCGGCCGGTGCTCTACGTCCTGGCGATGACCTGGTTCGGCCTCCTCATCGCCGTCAGCCACGCGTCCTCGCAGGCGCAGGCACCTGCACTCGCAACGACGGCAGACTTCTTCGAGACGCGCGTGCGGCCTGTGCTCGCGTCGAACTGCTTCGACTGCCATGGCGATCTATCGTCCGGCGGCCTGCGGCTCGATTCGCGCGAAGCGATGCTGAAGGGCGGGCGTTCGGGTCCGGCGATCGTGCCGGGTGACCCCGACAAGAGCCTCCTCGTGCAAGCGATTCGTCAGACCGGCACGTTGAAGATGCCGAAAGGCGGCAAACTCACCGCCGCCGAAGTCGACGGCCTCGTCGAATGGATCCGCGGCGGCGCACCATGGTTCACCGTGGTGCCGTCGAACACTCCTGCGACGACTACTGTTCGATCGAGCGCGCCGAACGCGAGCAGTCCGGCATACGTCATCACCCCGGCTCAACGTGCGTTCTGGTCGTTTCAACCGTTGAGCAAGGTCGCCATTCCGTCTCCCAAAGATGCGTCATGGACCAGCACGGACATCGATCGCTTTATCCTCGCGCGCTTGGAGAACGAAGGGCTGACGCCCGTAAAGCCGGCCGACCGAGCGACGCTGCTGCGTCGTGCGACCCTTGATCTGATCGGTCTGCCGCCGACGCCGGAGGAGGTGGACGCGTTCGAGAAGGACTTGTCCCCCGATGCGTTCGCGAAGGTCGTTGATCGACTGCTGGCGTCACCGCAGTACGGCGAGACCTGGGCCCGGATGTGGCTCGATGTCGCTCGCTACGGCGAGGACGACTATCGCAGTCTCGATCCGCAGGGCCGCGGGTTCAATCCGTATCCGAACGCGTACCTCTATCGTGACTGGGTCATCAAGGCGTTCAACGACGACCTGTCGTACGACCGGTTCGTGAGGGCGCAGCGCGCCGCCGATCTCATGAACGCCGGCGCCGGGACGCTGCCGGCGCTTGGGTTCCTCGGTCTCGGACCCTGGTATTACGACAACGGTGCCGTTGAGATCACGCACGCCGATGAGCGTCACGATCGCGTTGACGTGGTCTCGCGCGGGTTCCTCGGGCTGACCGTCGGCTGTGCGCGCTGTCACGATCACAAGTACGATCCGATCCCGCAGACCGACTACTACTCGCTCGCGGGTGTCTTCCTGAACACGGTGTACCACGAGTACCCGCAGGTGCCGAAGTCGGTTGCCGACGAGTACACCGCGCAGACCAAGAAGATCGAGAACAAGGAGAAGCTGCTCGCGGAATTTCAGCGGGTCGAGAGCGAGCAGCTCGCGCAGGCGCTCGCGCTGCAGGCCTCGAAGTACATGGAAGCCGCCTGGCGCGTGACGGGCGAACCGAAGGCCGAGATCGCGAAGGTCGTCGAGGCGGAGAAGCTCGATTACGAGCTGTTCGACCGCTGGATCAAGTTCCTCGCGAAGCCACCGAAGTTCTATCCGTACTTGACGAAGTGGCAGGCGATGGTCGCGCAGGGCGGCTCCGCCAGGGAGGCGGAGGCGCTCGGCGACGACTTCCAGACGCTCCTGCTCGACGTCATGTTCGCCAAGAAGGAATTGAAGGAAGAGAACGACATCATCGCGGCGAAGGCGTTGCCCGGAACCAAGAAGAAGGAACCGGCGAAGCTGCCGAGCGATTTCGTCACGAACGACGACTTCTGTCCCGGATGCGGGCTTGAGCTGAAGAACCTTCCCATCGAGCGCCAGAACCTCTGGACCGACGTCTTCCAGCGCGATCTAAAGGACGGTTTCGATCCGGCGCAGGCGCGCGACGCGACTCCCGGACTGCTGATATTCCGCGGCTGGGGCCTCGAGCGCCAGCTCAGCGCCGAGCGTCGCGGCTACATCGAACAGTTGCGCACCGACATCAAGAAACTGCGCGCCGATTTGGGCCCGCACTTTCCCTTCGTCCACGGCGTCGCTGACGTCGAAAAGCCTGTCGACCTGCGCGTCCACAAGCGAGGGAATCCGTACAATCTCGGTGACGAAGTGCCGCGGCACTTCCTTTCGATCCTGAACGACGGAACGCCGGCGGCGTTCACGAAGGGCAGCGGCCGCCTCGAGCTCGCCGACGCAATCGTGCGCCAGCCGATCGCAATGCGCGTCATCGTGAACCGTGTCTGGAAAGGCCACTTCGGCACAGGCATCGTCGACACGCCGAGCAACTTTGGGTTTGGCGGCGAGCGGCCGACACATCCGGAGCTCCTCGATTATCTGGCGCAGTGGTTCGTCGACAACGGGATGTCGATTAAGAAGCTGCATCGGGAGATCATGCTCAGCGCCGTCTATCGGTTGAGCAGCGAGCCGTCGCAGACAAACCTCGACAAGGACTCGGGGAACCGGTTGTACTGGCGTGCGAACCGCCGCCGCATGACCGCGGAGCAGCTGCGCGACTCGCTCCTCGCGACGAGCGGTGCGATCGATCTCAAAATGGCAGGACCGTCCGAGCCGCTCACCCCAACGTACAACCGCCGCACCGTGTACGGCCGTGTGAGCCGCTATCGGCTCGACGACTACCTCGGGTTGTTCGACTTCCCGAGCCCGAACCTCTCGAGTGAGCGCCGGTTCTCGACCAACGTGCCGCTACAGCGCCTGTTCCTGATGAACAGCGACTTCATGCAGCAGCAGGGCGAACTGCTCGCGCGCCGACTGGAAAGCGAAACCGATTCGACGGCCAGAATTCGGAAAGCGTACAGGCTGATCTTCGGCCGCGATCCGACGGACGCAGAAGTGGCGGCAGGCCTCGCGTATGTCCGACGCGAACCGCTCCAGGAATACGAAGAGCGAAAGAGCGCCGCAGCCGTGAAGACGCCGACGGAACGCGCGAAGGACGCGATATCAGCCGGCGGCGACATCGACGATCGCGGCGGGCTGAACGCCGGCAAGATGATGGCTGGCGTGAAGCCCGGGATCGGGAATCCTGAGGAGAAGAAGAAACTTCTGCCCGTGACGCCCTGGGGCCGGTATTTCAAGGTACTGCTCAGCTCGAACGATTTCGTGTTCATAGGCTAAGGGAGATGCCTCACAAAGCACGTAATCCGATCACTCGCCGCGAAGCGCTGTGCGGCATGGGGCGTGGCTTCGGCATGCTCGCGTTTGCGAGCCTTGTCGGCGATTCGCTCGCTCGCGCACAGTCGCTCCCCGGTGGCGGATTGCATCACCCGGCAAAGGCGAAGCGCGTCATCTTCCTGTTCATGAACGGCGGCCTCTCGCAGGTCGACAGCTTCGACCCGAAGCCGATGCTCGACAAGTACCACGGTCAGCCGCTTCCGGGCGGCTCGATCGCCACGGAGCGGAAGACCGGCATGCTGATGCGGTCGCCGTTCACGTTCAAGAAGTACGGTCAGTGCGGCATGGAAGTCAGCGAGCTGTTCCCGAACGTCGGCGCGATGTCGGACGACATCTGCTACATCCGGTCGATGTACACCGACATCCCGAATCACGAGCCGTCGATGCTGATGATGAACACAGGCCACACACAGGTTGGCCGGCCATCGCTCGGCTCGTGGCTCACGTACGGGCTCGGCAGCGACAACCAGAACCTGCCCGGCTTCGTGGTGTTGTGTCCCGACATGCCGACGACGGTCGGCCCGCCACTGTGGAACAGCGCGTTTTTGCCTGCGGTCCATCAGGGGACGTTCATTTCGGACAAGCCGGAGAAAGAAACCGAGATTCTCGGTAAAGAGTTCGATCCGAAGAAGCTGATCGCCTATATTCACAACGACAAGTTCACGCTGCCGGAACAGCGGCGCGAGCTCGACCTGCTCGAAGCATTGGACAAATTGCGCGCCGAGCGCGAAGTCGGGAAGGATCCGCAGCTTGAGGCGACGTTGAAGTCAATGGAGATCGCGTACCGGATGCAGACCGAAGCGCCGGACGTCTTCGACATCCGCAAGGAGAGCGAAGCGACGTTGAAGCTGTATGGACCGGGCAGCACCGCGCGTGGCTGCCTGATGGCAGTGCGCCTCGCCGAGCGCGGCGTGCGGATGATCCAGGTGTATTACGCGAAAGGCGATCCCTGGGACGCGCACTCGGACATCAACGCGCACCGCAAGAACGCGAAGGACTCCGATCAACCATTTGCTGCGGTGATCAGAGACCTCAAATCGCGCGGCCTCTTCAAGGACACGCTCGTCGTCTGCGGATCCGAGTTCGGCCGGACACCGGTGATGGAGATCGGCAGCGCCAGCGGCGGCATTCAGAACGGGCGCGACCACAATCCGTTCGGGTTCACGATGTGGCTCGCAGGTGGCGGCGTGAAAGGCGGCATCGCGTATGGCGCCACCGATGACTTCGGGTTCAAGGCGGTCGACAAACCGGTTCACGTGCATGACCTGCACGCGACCATTCTGCACCTGATGGGCATTGACCACACGAAGCTGACGTACCGGTACAGCGGACGCGATTTCCGCCTGACCGATGTCTCTGGAACAGTTATTCACGACATCATCGCGTGAGGACCGGCGCTCGACGCGAAAATCGCGGAACGGCGCTGACTCGCCGGTCACTTTCGATGGAACTGTTTGCACGACGCCGCTGGCGTTTGCGGCGGGCACGGAACACCGCTATGGTGCGTAGCGGCCGCCGCGCCAGCGGCTTCCGTCGCAAACGCGGATCTGGCGACCACGCACGCTAAACGAACGCCGGCTCTCGGGACCTTTCACTCCGCATCTGGTACCAGTCGCAGCGGCTGAGTTCCGATACGAGGACGCGGCTTGGGCGCGGCCGCTGGGCCGAGTGCGCTGAACGGCTCCACAGGGATGCGCTCGTAACGCACGTCGAGTACCTGGAGTTGCTCGGTGCCAACCGGTGCATGAAGGACTACACTGTCCCCTGCCCCAGACTTCATCAATGCTCGCGCAAGCGGCGACTTCCAACTGATATGGTTGCGACTCAGATCGATCTCGTCGACGCCGACGATGCGCACCACTCGCTCAATGC
Source organism: Vicinamibacterales bacterium (assembly GCA_051985095.1). Classification (GTDB taxonomy): domain Bacteria; phylum Acidobacteriota; class Vicinamibacteria; order Vicinamibacterales; family CAVVIG01; genus Gp6-AA45. The sequence continues at coordinate 16,786 of JBPYEE010000807.1, forward strand.
CGGCAGCGGTCGCGTAGCGAACCGTCGCACCGAAGAACACGCGGCTCGCGGCGCGGCCGTTTCGCGGGGCTTCCGGGTCCACCACTTCCGCCGCGTCGATGTGTTTCGTCAGAAAACGAATGCGTCGATCGATCTGGCGCAGCCGTTGTTTGTTGTACTGATAATCGGCGTTCTCGCTTCGATCACCGTTGCTCGCCGCCCAGGTCACCACATCCCTCACCGCGGGCCGTTCTTCGGCGAGTAGGAACCGCAGCTCGTCTTTCAGCCGTTGGAGTCCGTCCGGCGTGATGTAGTTCTTGACCCCTGCGTTCGACTCCTTCGTGACCGCCATGCTGATGACGATCATAATCCATCGCGCCGCGATCGTCGTTTACGTGCGAGATCGCCAGGCCACCGATTCAGAGCGGTAATGACACAAGGGCGATCTGTGTAGCCGCCGCGGATAAACAGAAGCCGCAGGAGTTGGAGTGGCGGTTACCCCGCGGACCGCAGCTACAATCCAGCACCATCGCGGCCGTGGTGGGCGAGACATATGTTTGTCGATGCTGCGACGCTTGCAGATCTGGGGATGCTTCCGGCCCCAACCGTGCGCGGTCCGATGGTATGGAGCCTGGTCGACCGCACCCGACAAGAGTCGGGCACGACGCCTTACGCGCACGCTTTCACTACCCAGCACATTCCACCCGGGATATCGTCGCGCTTCAATGCGCCCACCAGATGCTCGGTGCTGAGGCCAGCGCCTATCGTGACGTCATTGATCGGGCTGCTGTCGACGACGTCGAGCGGTATCTGAACACCCGGTGGCAACTCCCGTGCGACATGCTGCCCCGAGCCCGGTTGCGCCCATGGTTTTGCGAATACAAGCGAGAGGTCGAGCGTGGTCGGACTGCCGTTCGATCGTTCTTGCACGCGGCAGACTTGTATAATCAACACGTGCAAGGAACACCCTGGAGCACAGTTGCCCTCGCCTCGCTGTTGCTCATCTCGGCCTGCTCAAGAGGAGGACAGGAAGTGCAATCTCCGCAACCTGACAAATCGAAGCCCCCAGTCAAAATGGAGCAGCGCGGACGCATCCTTGGAATCGGCGGTATCTTCTTCAAATCCGCTAATCGTGA
>JBPYEE010000808.1:0-7520 GCA_051985095.1 Vicinamibacterales bacterium
ACTTGCGCGGTTTCGAAGCGGTGATCGCTGGCGACCAGGTACTGCATGTCGCCTTCGCCGGGTCCGAGGCGGCCGTGAATCAGCAACGTGTGATAACCGACCGTCTCCAGCCGCGCGCTCATCTCGATCGCCTGGATCGCGGGTCCGCCGATGTTCAGGCGGGTGATGATGCGGGCGACCCGGACCGGTGTCGTGTGAGCCTCGGGCACCGCAGCGCTACTCTACTATGACCCTGCCGCACGACCCGGCCGAACTGTTTTCCCTTCGCGGTCAGGTCGCCGTCGTGACCGGAGGCGTCGGGCGCCTCGGCACGCAGTACGCCTGGACGCTTTCGGGAGCTGGCGCTGCGGTCGCGCTCTTTGACATCGCGAAGCCCGGGGCGGTTGTCAGCTCGCTGCTCGAATCAGGAGCGGCCGTTTCGACCCATCACGTCGACACGACGGATCGCGCCGCCGTCGATCGGGCAATCGGGGAGGTGATCGCGCGGTTCGGCGCGCCAACGATCTTGATCAACAACGCGGGGCTGGCGTCGTCGCCCGCGGATGGCATGCTGGAGACCGGCCGATTCGAGCAGTATCCAGCCTCGGCGTGGGAGGCGATGATCGAATCGCACCTGACGAGCGCCTTCATCGTCTCGCAGTCCTTTCTCGCCGCGTTTCGGGAGGCCGAGCGCGAGTCCGGCAGTATCGTGAACATCTCGTCAACCTACGGCCTGGTGTCTCCCGACCAGTCAATGTACGGCGCGCTCCGGCACGACGGCCGCGAGTGGTTCAAGCCGGTCGGCTACAGCGTCGCGAAATCGGGGATGCTCAACTTCACGCGTTGGCTGGCGGAGTACTGTGGGCACCAACGTTTGGGGGTTCGCGTCAACACGCTCGTCCCGGGTGGCGTGCGCGAGGAGTCGCATCCCGCTGCGTTTGTTGCCGAATACGAACGGCGCACACCACTGGGCCGCATGGCGCGCGACGACGACTACAACGGCGCCGTCCTGTTTCTGGCGTCGCGGGCGTCGGCCTACATGACGGGCGCAACGCTCGTCGTCGACGGCGGCTGGACGGCCCGTTGACGGGGAAGCGGCTCTCTGCGCCGCGGTGACCGCACGTGGGTGAAAAAGATCACGCCGACCGATTACTGAACGGCACCGGCGCGCTGACCTATGTGCCAGCCGCGTCGATTGCCGCCATCCGGAGCGCGATTGCGGATCCGTTCGAGCGCGCGGCGCTCCTCGCGGATGTCTGCCGGTTGAACACGCTCTACATGATCATGCGGTCCGGGTCCGGCCACATCGGATCGAGCTTCAGCTCGATGGATCTGATCACGTGGCTGTGGACGGAGGAACTGGTCGGCACAAACAGCGGCGCTCCCGGGGCCGACACGTACTTTTCGTCAAAGGGCCACGACGCGCCAGCGCTGTACTCGCTGCTGATCGCGCTCGGGCATCTCGACGAAGAGCTGCTGCATCGTCTGCGCCGGCTCGACGGTCTGCCAGGGCATCCCGACGTGGGGACGCCGTTCATTGCCACCAATACGGGTTCCTTGGGTATGGGGATTTCGAAAGCGTACGGGATGGCGCACGGACATCGCCGTCGCGGCACCGGCGGGCGAATCGTGGTCATGACCGGCGACGGCGAGTTGCAGGAAGGGCAGATCTGGGAATCGCTACAGCCGGTCGCCAACGAACGACTCGGCGAGATCATTGCGATTGTCGACCACAACAAGTATCAATCCGATTCGACCGTTGCCGCCGTCAGCGATCTCGGGGTCATCGAGGACAAGTTCCGGGCGTTCGGATGGACCGTACGGCGCGCCGACGGCCACGACTTTCGAGCGATTGCCGACGTCTTTGCCGATTTCCGCACGATGCCGGACCGCCCCAAGGTCCTCATCGGCGACACGGTGAAGGGCAAGGGCGTCTCGTTCATGGAAGGTCTCGCGTGCGGCGATGCGACATATCACTTCCATGCCGGTGCCCCGTCGCTCGAGGACTACGTTGCGGGCGTGCGCGAGCTAAGGGACCGGATCGATGAAAGGCTCTCGACGCTCGGCGGCCCCCGCCTCGTGGTCGCGAGTGCGCCGTCGCCGGTTCGTGTCTCCCCAAACGCGCCGGAGCGGCTCGTCGCGGCGTACGGCGAGGAGCTCTTGCAGCTGGCGCGGGTTCGCCCCGATCTCGTTGTCCTCGATGCCGATCTGCTGTCTGACTGCGGGATCGAGCGCTTCAGGGCCGCGCTCCCGGATCGCTTCATCGAGTGCGGCATCGCCGAGCAGCACATGGTGTCGGCCGCGGGCGGCATGGCCCTGGCGGGCCTGCTCCCCGTAGTGCATTCGTTCGCGTCCTTTCTGTCGACCCGCGCGAACGAGCACATCTTCAACAACGCCACCGAGCGAACGAAAATCATCTACACGGCGACGCTGGCCGGTGTCGTGCCCGGCGGTCCGGGGCACTCGCACCAATCGGTGCGCGACATCTCCGCCATCGGCGCGGTGCCTGGTCTGGTCGCCATCGAGCCGTGCTGCGAACGCGAGTCGCGCCTTGCGATCCGTTGGGCAGTAACGGAAAACCCGTCGAGCACCTATCTGCGATTCGTGAACGTGCCGATGGATCTGCCCTACGCGCTCCCCGACACATATCAGCTGCAGCCCGGCCGTGGCGTCGTGCTGCGCGAGGGCAGCGATATCGCGCTCATCGGCTACGGACCGGTCCTTCTGTCGATGGCGTGGCGCGCGGCAGACGCCCTTGCCGCTGACGGCGTGCAGGCGGCGGTCATCAATCTGCCTTGGCTCAACCGGCTCGATGACGAGTGGGTCGGCCGCACGGTCGGGCGATTCTCAGCGGTACTCACGCTTGACAATCACTTCGTGACGTTCGGCCAGGGCATGATAATTGCCGCGGCAGTTGCCCGCGCGGGCCTCCGCGCGGAGGTCCGATCCCTCGGCCTGACCGATGTGCCGGTCTGCGGGAGCAATGCCGAGGTGCTGGCGCATCACGGTCTTGACGCCGAGGGCATCGCCCGGGCAGCGCACGAAACGCGTTCGACCATCCATGTACCCTGACGCCATCTGCCACTGGATCGCCGGCATCGATGTGAGCGCCGCCTCCGGAGCATCGTTCGAAAAGCGCTGTCCCATCGACGATCGCGTCATCGCGCGGGTTGCGCGCGGCGATGCGGCCGACGCGGATCGCGCCGTCAGCGTCGCGGTGGCTGCAGCCGAGACATGGTCCCGGGTGCCTGCGCCGCATCGTGGGCAGGCGCTGTTTCGCGCTGCGACGCTGCTCCACGACCGGGCCCGCGAGTTCGGCGATATCGTCCGGTACGAAACGGGGAAGCCGACGAAGAACGCTGCCGCCGAAGTCGCAGCCTCGGTCGACCTCGCGCAGTTTATGGGCAGCGAGGGTAGCCGCTTGTACGGCAAAACGATCAGCAGTCCGATCGCGACACGTAGCGTCCGCACCGAGCGCGCGCCGATTGGCGTGTGCGCGGCGATCATGCCGTTCAACAGCCCGCTCGCGGGCCTCGCCTGGAAGGCGTTCCCCGCGCTCGTCTGCGGCAACGCCGTCGTCGCCAAGTCCCATGAGCTGACGCCGTTCACGGCGGTCGCGTTTGCGCGGTTGTTGCACGACGCGGGGTTGCCGCCGGGCGTGTTCTCTGTGGTGCAAGGCCTCGGGCCGGAGGTCGGCGCAGCGCTCGTCGAGGACGCGCGCGTCGGCATCGTCAGCTTCACCGGATCGGCCGCGACCGGCAAACTGATTCAGCAGCAGGTCAGCGCACGGTCGGTGCTCGGGAAGGTGTGCCTGGAGCTCGGCGGCAAGAACCCGTTTGTGGTGTGCGATGATGCCGACCTCGCGCATGCCGCCGATCAGGCCACCGCATCTGCATTCGTTGACGCCGGTCAGCGGTGCGCCTCGGGCAGTCGCATCATCGTCTTCGATCGCGTGTACAACGATTTTCGCGACGCGATGCTGGCGCGCGTCAACGCCGTGAAGGTCGGGTCGGGCTCCGACGACGACTGTGGGCCGGTGATTTCACACCAGGCGCTCGATCGGCTGTTGAACGCGGTCGACGGCGCCGTGCGGCGCGGCGGGCGCGTTCTCGCAGGTGGTCATCGAGTCGATGCGCTGGCGCCGGGCTACTACATGGCTCCCACGGTGCTCGAGAACGTAGCGCACGCTGACGAGCTGTCGCAACAGGAGCAGTTCGGTCCCATCACGTGTTTGTATCGCGTCGCGAGCTTCGACGAGGCGGTCCGCCTCGCGAACGCGACCGCGTACGGATTGACAGGCGCGATCCACACATCGAGCGCCGATCGGATTGAGGAGTTCATCGCGCGGTATCGAGGCGGCCTCGTGGCGATCAACGGCGCCACGTACGGTGCGGGCCCGCACATGCCCTTTGGCGGCCTGAAGAATTCGGGCAACGGCTTCCGCGAGCCAGGCACCGAGGCGCTCGACGTTTACTGCGAGTGGAAAACGATCGTGGTCAACCACAATCCAGCCCGAGTCTGACATGGACACGTTATTTGCCGCCGCGAGCCGCAGATTGCCGCGCAACGGGAAACGCCGCATCTGCTTTCCGATCACGAGCCGCGCGTACTACGGACGCAGCCAGCTGCTGATCAAAAAGCTGCACACGCACCCATCGATCGAGCTCGAGCTCATGCTCGGCGGATCGATCTTGCTGGACAAGTACAGTCATCACGTCGCCGCCGACATCGATGCCGAGGGGTTCACGATCTCCGCCTCCCTCTTCAACGTCATTGAGGGCGGCAATCACGTGGCGATGGCGAAGACGGCGTGTCTGACGGCGCTGGAATTTACCAACGGCCTCCATGCCGTTGATCCCGACGTGGTCGTTATTTCCGGCGACCGCTTCGAGCAGCTCGCCATCGCGATGGCGGCGGCCTACCTCAATAAGACGATTGCGCACATCGAAGGGGGCGACGTCAGCGGCAACATCGACGAGAGCGTGCGGCATGCGATCACGAAGCTGGCGCATATTCATTTTGTGACCAATGACGCCGCGGAGCGCCGCGTGCTCGCAATGGGCGAGAATCCCCGCTATGTCTTCAACGTGGGATCGCTCGATGTCGAACGCGCGTCGCAAGTCGATACCGAGCTGACCGACGGCCTGGTGAACGGCTACGGCGTCGGCTGCACGATTGAGGTCACCCGGCCGTTCCTGATGGTGATCCTGCATCCCGTCACCACCGACGCCGACAACCGCGCGCATCTCGAGACGACGCTGCGTGCGATTGGATCGCTCGAGATGCCGACGATCTGGTTCTGGCCGAATCCGGATGCCGGAACGGCGGAAATGGCCGAGACGATCCGGCATTTTCGCGAACACCACGAAGGTGCGACAGCACGGACCCGATTCATCACGAACGTGCCCGCCGATTGGTTTGTCGCGATGCTGAAGTCGGCCGCGTGCCTCGTCGGCAATTCGTCGGCCGCGATCAAGGAGTGCTCTTATTTGGGAACTCCCGCCGTGGACATTGGCCCGCGACAACAAGGACGCCTGACGGCCGACAATGTCGTGCACGTCGGCTACGATGCACAGGCGATCCGGACCGCGGTCGACCGGCAACTGCGGCATGGGCGATATCCACGATCCCACCTGTACTATCAGCCCGATGCGAGCCAGCGCATCGTCGACTGCCTGGTCGATATCGAGCTCTATACCCAAAAACGCTTTTTCGACGCGGCTCCCGTGAGCACGTAATGCCCATGCCGACCACACACATTACGATTGGCGGGCGCCCCATCGGCCCTGGGGCGCCCTGTTTCGTCATTGCCGAAGCGGGCATCAACCATAACGGCGACCGATCGATGGCGCTCGAGCTCGTGCACGCCGCGGCGGAGGCTGGCGCCGACGCCATCAAATTCCAGACGCATTTCCCGGAGCACGAGATGCTGCGCGATGGCGCCACGGCCGCGTATGTCGGCGAATCGCTGTTCGATTTGTTGACGCGGACCGCACTGTCGCGCGAGGACCACGTCGCGTTGCGCGACGCCGCCGCCCAACGCGGCATTCTGTTCCTCTCGACGCCGTTCTCACGCGAGGCCGCCGATTTTCTCGACTCCCTCGGCGTGCCCGCGTTCAAGACGGGATCGGGTGAGTTGACGAATCTGCCGCTTCAGCGCCATATCGCCGCCAAAGGCAAGCCGATGATCATCTCGACCGGCATGTCCACGCCGCAGGAAGTCGAGGCGACCGTCGATGCCGTACGCACGCTGGGGCGGCCGTTCGCATTGATGCACTGCACGTCGACGTATCCGACGCCGTTCGAGCACGTGCAGCTCGACTGCATCCCCGCCCTGCAACGCCGGTATGGCGTGCCTGTCGGTTTCTCCGATCACACCGTCGGCGGTTGGATCGCGTTGGCCGCGGTGACGGTCGGCGCCAACCTGTTCGAGAAGCACTTCACGATTTCCCGTTCGCTGCCGGGCCCTGATCAGCCGAGCTCGATGGAGCCGGCCGAACTGGCGGACGTCGTGCGTGGGATTCGCGCCATCGAACGGTCGCGCGGCGCCGTCAAGGAGATTCAACCGGGCGAGCAGGACGTGCGCAACATGGCGCTCCACAGCGTTGTGTCACTGCGTGACATCGCCGCAGGATCCACCATCGGCCCGGACGACGTGTGGCCGAAGCGGCCCGGCATTGGCATTCCAGCCCGGCAGCTCGAAGCTGTCATCGGGCGCATCGCGACGCGACGGATTCCAGGCGGCCAGCTGATCCAGTGGGACGATCTCGTCGATGGCCCTCGCCCGTGATCGTGCTCGGCGTCATTACGGCGCGCGCCGGGTCGAAGGGCATTCCGGGCAAGAACACCCGAACGCTCGCGGGCAAGCCGCTCATCGCGCATACGGTCGACACAGCGCGCGAGTCGGGTGCGTTTGATCGCTTGATCCTCTCGACCGACGATGAGGACGCGGCTGCGATCGCGCGCAGCCGCGGCTGCGAGGTCCCGTTCGTCCGCCCAGCTCGGCTCGCCGCCGATGACACGCCCCATCTGCCCGTGATGCAGCACGCGTTGAGCTGGCTGCGCGACCACGATCGCTATACGCCCGAGTGGGTGATGATTCTTCAGCCGACCTCTCCACTGCGCCAACCGTTTCACATCAGGGAGGCGATCGATCTCGCAGCCTCCTCGGGTGCGGATTCAGTCGTGGGTGTCGGCGAGTTGCCGGCCCACCATCATCCGATGCGCGCGCTCAGCGTCGATGACGCGGGTTGGGCGCACCTGTTGCTCGGCAATCAACCGGTGAAACGGCGTCCGGTCCGCCGGCAAGACATGCCACGAGCGTGGATCATCAACGGGGCGATCTATCTGTTTCGAACCGCGCTGCTGTTCGATCCGACGGAACCGAGCCTCTATGGCGACAAGGTCGCCGCGTATCCGATGTCGTCGCCGTACGGCTTGAACATCGACGAGCCGGACGATTGGGGAATCGCCGAGCGCGCGCTGTCAGCGATGCCAGCAAAATGACGGCAAGTGGGCCCCCTTTTCTGCGGTGGGTCCGT
>JBPYEE010000809.1:0-4311 GCA_051985095.1 Vicinamibacterales bacterium
GGCGTCTATGCGTTCACCGCGAATCCGCCGGCGCGATCCTGGTCCGCGAACCTGATCGACTTCAACATGGATGGCCGGGTACTGGGCTACATCGTGTTGGTGTCGGCCGTGACCACGGTTCTCTTCGGGCTTTGGCCCTCCCTCTACCTGTCTCGTTTTGATGTGACCCCCACACTGCAAGGCGCCGGGCGCACTACTGCCGGAAGTCGCCGGGGACGCCAGTTGTCAGCGTTGCTGTTGATCGCCGAGATTGCGCTGGCCGTGGTCCTGCTCGCCGGCAGCGGCGTGATGGTTCGCAGTTTCCTCAATATGGCGCGGGCCGACCTCGGTGTCCGCGTGGCCGACGTCAGCGCGATGCTCGTCAACCTGCCTCGCGGCCGGTATACCAATGGGGAATCGCAGATCCGGTTCTTCGATCGCCTGATCGCACGTGTCAGCGACGCGCCCGACGTGCAATCGATCGCGCTGGCAGACGAACTCCCGGCGGCGAACGGTCGGCGTGTGCCGTACGAGGTTGCGGCCGACGTGCCGACCGACGCCGAACGCCGCGACAGCGTGTCGGCGCTGACGGTCAGTCCGGCCTATTTCGAGACGGTGGGGGCTCCCCTGCGGGCCGGCCGCGATTTCAACCGGTTCGACAACGCGTCGGGCCCTCCCGTCGCGATTGTGAATCAACAGTTTGCGGAGACGCATTGGCGCGGGGTCGATCCGCTCGGCAAGCGGTTGCGGTTGTTCGATGGCGCGATACCGGGACCGTGGATGATGGTTGTGGGCGTCGCGTCCAATGTGGTGCAAAACGTCAGCGACCGACAGGTGAAGGATGCGTTGGTGTATCGACCCGCTCTCCAGCGGCCGACATCCTCCCTCTGGGTGCTCGCACGGATGCGGAATGGTGCGCCCAGCGTGGCCGGCGTCTTCCGGGACGGCATCGATGCGATCGATCCCGACGTGCCGATCTGGATTGGTCCGTTGACGCTCGACGCTCTCATGGCGGCGATGGGCAACTACTGGCTGCTCGGTAACCACACCGCCATGTTCACCGTTTTCGGCGCGCTCGCGCTGTTCCTGGCGTCGCTCGGGATCTATGCGGTCGCCGCGTACTCGGTGAACCGTCGTACCAAAGAGTTCGGCATCCGCATCGCGGTCGGCGCGACGCCCCGAGCTGTTCTCACGCTCGTCCTGGCGCAGAATGCCGGGCCGATCGCACTCGGGTGGTGCGCCGGCATTCTGGCGTCGCTTGCGGTGACCCCGATTCTTCGATCGCAGCTTGTGCACGTGTCGCCCGCTGATCCATTGACCTTCATCGTCGCGTCGGGAGCACTCGTCACCGGCGGCCTGATCGGATGCGTCCTGCCGGCGTACCGCGCGACGAGAGTGGCTCCGGCACTGGTGCTCCGACACGACTGAACGCCGTCCGTCCCGTTATGACGAGCGGACCTTCATTGACCGGACGATGTCGCGCTGATTGGCCGGGCCGTTCGCGAACGTGTGTGATCGTCACCGGAACGCACCGGATGCGTCGGCCCGCTCGGCCCCCTGTCTCCCAGTGCTCTTCCTGATCGCCGCCGGGAGGCGTTTTCAACGAACGTCAGAAGGGGCAAGAAAACCCGGGGACCAGGGCCTCGGTTGCGAGCCGTGATTCGGCTGACTGAGCGGCGCCGGTCTTTCGGCTTCGCGTTCGACGCGCCCTGCGCTCAGCGTCGTCAGCAAGGCATCGACGGATCGTTTCTTAGCGGAGCGAGGCCGCTCGATCGCCGGTCTCGATGTGAGTGGGCTGCTGGTTCACCATCCGCGCGCGGGCGAGCGGTTTCATGAGGTCGGCCACATCCACGGACTCGACGCGCTGAATAGCGGCGGCTATTTCATCCCGTAGCGCAGGCGTTGTGTACGGCTCGGTCAACTGGTCGAACTTCCTCCGGACCACATCCCACGACATCGCGGGCGCTCCCAAACCCGGGTAAGCGACGACTTCCCTCTCGAATCGCTGGCCGTTGTCCAGGGTGATCGTGACGCGGGACGGCATCGCGTCGGGGAAGCGCGCGGAGTACGCGTCGTTGGCATGCACCGAAATCCGGGGCAGCAGACCCTGCACGTCCGGCCGGAGGATGCGCTCGGGGACGAATTGCTGTGGCAAGACACACCCGTCGAGCAACGCGACGGCGATCAGGTACGGCAGGCTGTGATCCGCCTGCTCCTTCGTGCGAACAACGCCTTTATCGCCTTCTTCACCACCCCCGATGATCTTGAACGCGACGCCGAAGGTTTCGAGGTCGACGTGCCGCACGTGCGATCCCTGAATCGCATGCTGACGCCGGAGCTCCAGGGTGGCGTCGATCGCGGTTTGTGAATGGATCTCCGCGTTGTGACGTTTCAGAATCGTTCGTGTGACGCGTTCCAGGTCCTCGTGGGCCCAGTCAATCGTGAAGGGGCCTGCGATCGCCTCCATGAATCCCTTGTTGCCTTCGAACACCTCGAGCGGGCCGGTCAGTCCGGCCCGGGCCAGGAACACCGCGCGCAGACCGTTGGCGGCCAGGTTCGGGTACGCCAGACCCTTCCAGTGCGACAGCCGGCCGGTCCGAGTCACCCGCAGCGCGTTGAACGCAGTGCCGCTGATCGCGATCGCGTGAGCCGCTGTCGACGGGTCGAGCTTCAGCGCACGCGACACCCCCGCCGATACCGCATAGGCACCTTGAGTCGTGTGATCGAATCCCCGCGCACGAACCGGCGCTTCGTCGCACAACCGGCATTGAACCTGGTACGCCACGGCCAGCGCAGTCAGAACGTCGCGTCCCGTGCCGTGCGCGTACTCGGTTGCCGCCAGTACCGCCGCCACATTGTCGCTGGGATGACAGGTCTCACCCTTCGCCAGGTAGCTGTCGTTGTAGTCGAGATACCGGACCAGGGCGCCGTTGTAGAAGGTGGCGTGGTCCGGCGCCGCCGTTCCTCCGCCGATCAAGGTACAGGCGCCGCCGTGGTCGAATTCGTAGACGTACTGGCGCACGCGCCGCACGGGCTCGCCGCTCAGGGCGCCGAGCGCACAGCCCAGCGCGTCGAGCACGCGAATCTTCAACTGCTCCCGTGCGGCTTCCGAGAGCGCCTCGTACGAGGCGTGCACCGCGAAATCTGCGAGACGTTCGACCTCGGTCATCGTTCGTCCGTCGCTCGCAACGGCCTTCGCCCTTCGACCAACCACGGTTCGGGCGGCCGAACCCGGCGCTCACATCATCGGCGGCGTGAGGACGGCCTCTTCGGTATCGGCCGGCCAGGCGATCGTCTGGAGGACCGCGCTCTCGTCAATGGCTTCGAGTTCGTGGACGATGCCGCGATCGAACGTGACGACCCGGCCCGGTGCGAGATCGAACGTGCGCCCTCTCGCCCGTATCAGGACGTGACCGCTGATCGCTTGAATCGACACGCGACCCTCCGTCTGGTGCCCCGGGATCTTGCGATTCGGCTTGAGGGCGGTCAGCACGATCCGGAAGTCCTCGTACTTGACGAGCGTCTTGGCGTTCTGGCCGTTCTCCCATTCGGGCTCGCGGTGCAGCTGGTCCAGCTCCCGCGCCAGATCGAATTCGAGAAACGGTCCCGTCATCACTGGTGGATGCGGCCGTCGATGCTTCGCTCCGAGTTCGATAACGTCGCCCATAGTCAGCCTTCCCTTCGCCTCTACCCCTTGAACGTGCGGACGCGGCCCCAGAGGCTGGTCGGACCCCAGATACCGGCGCGGAGACATTCAAGCTGCACGATTTGGCTGTGATCAACGAACAGGTTCACCTCGGGGCCGTAATTCTTGACGTACCAGGCGAACACCGAGGGATCGGCCGCCTCGAACATCACGTGCTCGAGACCGAGGTCGTCGGCAATGCGGGCGATGACGTCTGTTCGCCAGCGTTTGACCTGCTCGGTAATGCCTTCGGATTCGATCATCAGGAGGTCCGCGCCGGCGTCGAGGAACCGTTTCCCCTGACGGACCAGCCAGTCGGCGTCACGTGTCCCCTCGGCTTCGAGCTCCGTCACCGGGGACGCGCCGCCAGCCCCGAACTGAATCCCAATCTCGGGCTTCGCCTTCAGCCCCATGCGCGTGATCTTTTCGACGAGGCGCAGCCAATCGTCGAATGGAATCGAGATGAAGCCGCTCGACACCTCGATGACATCGAAGCCGAGCGCCTGCGCCTCTTTCAAGTACGCCTCCACGGCCCCGGCACCCTGGCCGAGCACGTACTCGATGAACCCTCCGGTCGAGACAAGCACGTCGTGCGCGTGGCAGGTCGCGATCAGCTGGCGCACGACATCGCGCGGCATCAGGGCGAA
>JBPYEE010000810.1:0-2023 GCA_051985095.1 Vicinamibacterales bacterium
TGTCGGCAGGCCAACTCGCACCTCATCGTCCACGAACGGTCGACCACGCAGGATTGGAATCCGCAGTGCCTGAAAATAGTTCCCCGACACGACCGTGAAACAGCTGACCAGCTCGTTGCCGGTCGCGTCCTCACCCGCGGGGCCGGGGCGAATTGACATCGACCGTCTGCCGCCGAGGGGAAGCGAGCCCGCGACGCCCACGTTATTCGCGCCGGCCATCGCGGTCAGCCGCTCCACGAGCGCGTGGTAGAAGGGCGCCGCGCGTTCAGTGGTGTAGCCTTGTTGGCTCAGATCGAAGGAGACGCCGAGCACGTCCGTCGTCGCGAAGCCGGGATCGATCGCTTCGGCGTGCAGAACCCCCCGAGTGAGCAGCCCGGCCGTCGCAAGCAGCGGCAGGCAGCCGGCGACCTGCAATGCGACCAAAAGACTCCGCACCTTGGAACGTCCGATCCGCCGACCGACTTCCGTCTGCTCGACCGTCATCAAGGATGAAACATCGAGCCGCGTCGCCCAGAGCGCGGGTACCAGACCAAACAGCAGTGCGGAGGCCGCCGAAAGAGCGAACGCATACGCGAACACCGGAAGGTCCGGCCTCAAATCGGGATGAAATTCTGGTCGCGCGACGACCATAAACAGCAACCGCGGCAGCCACTGAGCCACCCAGAGACCGGCGGCGCCACCGATGACGGCCAGTGCGACGCTCTCAGTCAGCAACTGTTGAATCAATCGCGCCCGCGACGCCCCTATCGCGAGACGCACGCCCACCTCGCGCCGCCGGACGGCTGCACGCCCCAATAGAAGATTCATCACATTGCAACACGCCATCAGCAGCACCAGGCCGAACGTCGTGAGAACGGCTACGGCGAGAAACGCGCCCTTGTTGCGGGCTTGCGGCCCGTTCACATAGGTGCCAGCTTCGACACTCACCACGGTCTGACGACCCGGATAATCGGCGTCCATCTGTTGAGCGATCGACGCGAGGTCCGTCCTGGCTTGGCTGATCGTGACATGCGGCTTGAGCCGGCCCACAACGCTGAGCCAGCTTGCATTCGGCTCAGAAACGGTCGGGCCCTTCGGCTTGAATGAGGGCTGCATGGTCACGGGCACCCACATATCGGGCTCCTGCAACTCCGTGCCAGCAAACTCGGCGTCGGCAACACCAATGATGCTGAATCCGATCCGATTCATCAGGACCGTACTTCCGACGATTCTTGGATCGCCGCCGAATTGACGTCGCCAAAATCCATTAGCAAGCACGACGACAGGACTGTCTCCGGCCACCTTGCATTCATCGGGCAAAAAACTGCGGCCGAGCACCGTCCCCGCCTTGAGGACCTCGAAGTAGTTACACGAGACAAGGGAGGCATGTGCGGGCTGCGTCTCCGTGCCGGTCAGGGCGACACTCGCCTCCGAATAGGCGGCGAGTCCGTCAAGAGTGTGATTCCGATCCCGGTAGGCGACGTACTCAGGGTAAGAAAGAAGTTCGACCGCGCCGCTCACCCTGCGGTCGAATCGCCCGTGAAACTCCTGGAACACGCTGATCACGCGGTCCGCGTCCTTGAGCGGCAGCGGCCGCATCGCGACGGCGTAAAAGAGCGTGAACACCGCGGTATTCACTCCGATGCCAATCGCCAGCGTGACAATCGTCGCCAAAGCGAACACTGGCGCTCGTCTCGCCTGCCGCCATGCGAACCGGAGATCCTGAACGATCCGCTGCACGGAAACGACGGTCCGCATGTCCCGACAGACTTCTTTGATGAGCGTCACGTTCCCGAATGCGCGAAGGGCGGCGACCCGAGCCTGACCGGGCGAGAGACCGTTCGCGATTCCCTCCTCCGCTTCGAGCTCGAGATGCGCTCGAATCTCGCGTTCAAGTTCAGCGTCAGCACTCGGCCACCAACGGGGCCGGAGCCCCTGCCACAGGCGGCCGATCAGGCTGGCCGCAGAAAACGGCCGATGGCCCTGACGATCTCTGCCCATTTCGACTCCTCAACCGCCAGCTGCCTGCGCCCCGCCGCTGTGA
>JBPYEE010000811.1:0-11878 GCA_051985095.1 Vicinamibacterales bacterium
GCCCGCGTACAGCCGCTCATCTTGAGCGGTTGCCCGCCGCACATCGACGAGAATACTGAGGAACAGCAGAGTACATGCAGCCGCAGCTAGTGGCTTCATAGCGTCTATATAGCTGATCGTTGCGCCCAACACGAGGAGTTCTACGGCGCGGCGATTGTCCTCACTCAGGCGATCGATGCCGGTTGGAGTGGGAAAGAGTATGAAGACGGCGTGTCGCCCGACATCAGGACTGAGGCATCTGAAACCAGGCGGTCGCGTTTCTTCGACGCACATCGTCATAGATACCAAGGGCAGCGCTCACCAGATGCCGTAATGAATGACTCGCACCTCGGCTGGCCGCGGCGCATGCGCGATACGGTCCCGTGAGGATCTGCAAGGAAAGAGTCCACATAGCTTTCATTCACTCAGGTTCCCCAGCCCGGCCGGCAGCGATCCTCCCCTTGCAGTCGTCACAGTCGACCACCCACTCGTCACGGATCTGGTCGAGTCGAACGAGCAGCTCTTTGCCGCAACGACCGCAGTTGACGCAGATCGTGTCGGTGTCTACGAGCAGCACGGCGCGCACTCGGCGAACAGGATTGCTCACGGTCTGATTTTCGCGGAGTCGCGCCGCATCCGTCGAGTGCAGTGCTCATTCCGCGTCTTCCCACGCCCCGCAAGTGTGGCCGCAAGCATTGCCACCATGCGCCGCTGCATCCGCGGCCGTCTTCGCGGCGTCGATGGTCGAATACGTGCCCCTGGACGCGGTCTTGAGCTTCTGAGTCTCGGCAAGGTCGGGCGGCAGGCCGTAGTACACATCAAACCCGAACATCGCCTCCTCGCCGAACTGGTGGACGTGCGTCGTGATCACCCCGTTGACGTGAGAACGCTTTGCGCGAACGTGGACGGCCATTGTGATCCATCCCCCTCTATGCCGGGGAACTCAACGTCGCGGGGTCCATCGATCCCGGCGCGCGTCGAGTCTCCAGCGGTTATACGCCGTTATCATGCAGATTTTCCGTCGCGATCTTGTGTCGCTGGTACGGCGGCGTGGCGGCCTTGAGCGCTTGTTTCACGATCTCGTCGAGACGGGGCACGTCTTTCCAGCCCGCCTGAATCAACCACTTGAACGCCTTCGCCTCGTCGGTCTCGGGCTCGAGAAAGCCTTCACCACGTCCGACATCCCCTCGATCGGCTGACGGTAGTACTCACCGCTTCCGCGTCGATTTGCCGCCGTGCCATCTGGGGCCTGGCTGGCGATGGAGGGCCGGCTGATGGCCACACAAGGCGCCACATCGTGCGAGCCGGATCCGAATGATCACGTGGTCGGATCGGATGCCGCTCGTGGCGTGGCGGCGTTACAGGGCGTTACCGCAGGCCGGTTGTATGTCGGGTGCGGACTGCCGTTCAAGCCGCGGCGTCCGGGCAGCTAACGATCACCGCGACGGCAACGACGACGACCAACACCGTGCTGACGGTGGCTATCGCGGCTCCGGTCGTGCCCTAAAATTTCCCAGATCACGTATCGAGAAACCGCAACCAGCGCGCGGTGACCAACTGGATCAGAATTTTTCCAAAATCGCTCTGGCGATTCGGATGAGCAACTCCCTTGACTGCGGCTGATACGACTGCGTCGCCACATGAAAGTATTCGCCGTCACGAATGAGGACCCGCAGATCGGCGCGGGCAGCCAGCCAAGCGTCCTGCCCGAGACCACGGATCGGTTCTGCGGATCCACGATAGGTTTGAAAGTAATCCGTTCGCTGAGCCCAATAGCGGTCGGTTGTTCGCAATGGTCGAGGGGGCACGTCGATGGTGATCGCGTTGAACGGGGTCCGCGTGCCGTAACTGCAGATGATGCCCGGCCTGGGCTCGCGGTGCTCTCGTTCGGCTTGGACAACCTCCCTGATGTCAGGCACCCGCTCCACGGACAAAATGTTCAGCTGAGTGATCCGGGACAGTTCGTCTTGCGTCAAGACGTCGCAAGGATTGTCCGGCAGTGTCGACGCGCGGGATATGTTCTGGACCGGAGCGGCGGACGGTGTGGGCGATGCGGCCGATAGCGCCACCACGACAGTTGCAAAGAGCCGACGCATCGTATCGCCCTCGATCAAATTCTACCGGCGCGGCAGACGCTTCGCTCGGTTGAGTTTCACCGTCGCAACTGAAAGAATCCGTAAGCGATTATCACGAAGGCGAAAATCGTCAGCAGTTCGGGCAACCCCAGCGTACCGATGCCCGGGTGAGGAGTGGGCGGCGGTGGAAGCATTCCCTATCCTCGTCGCCAGCGTCCAAGACGAAGCAAGTCACGTGGGCCGAAGATGATGACGGCGATCGCCATCACAACGATCAACTCCGGGATCGGAACGAACCGCAGCAGGCGCAGCATCACGCTCGAAGGCTTAGCGGAGAAACCAACTCCGACGACGCCGATCACGGCGAGCGCCACTGCCAGCAAATAAAGGAAGGCGCTGGGTCGGCGAATCTTGGGCGGCACCGCCATGATCGTCACGTGCGAAGTCTAGCACCGTCCCTTGTCGCACCAGCAAGTCGCCGTCTCACACCGCATAGCCGAGTCAGGCTGGCGTGCGTCGCGCAGTGCGGCGGGCAACGCCGCCACCAACAATATGTATCGCGATTTCCTCCGCACTCATTTTGGGGACAGCCTACGAGATCAAGCTGCCCATCAATGTCGGCGGAAAAGACCCGCACGTTGAAGATCGTTGTCAAGATATCGTAGTCAATCGACATGAGTCGAACACCCGCGTCACGGTTGTCGCTCTGCGTGATCGCCGCCGTGATTGCAGCGCCAGGGTGCGACCGAGTCGCGCCGCTTGGCCGGTTTCTCCACGGACCCGTCCCGCGCCAGGTCCCCGCGCTGTCCGTCATCGTCGTCAGTCCCGAGAAGCTCCTCTTCGACGATTCGATTGGCGTCCGCGACGCTGCGCACAACGCGATGCTGGCGCCAGGGGCGATCTTCCGCATCGCCTCGATGACAAAGCCGATTACCTCGCTCGCGGCGATGATGCTCCACGAAGAAGGACGACTTGATCTCGACGCGCCCGTCAGCCGGTATCTACCCGACCTCGACGGCTCGCGCGTCATCACGAGCGAGGTCAGGCAGGACAAGAACGGCCTGACCTACGACTCGCGGCCCCCCGTTCGCCCGATGCTCGTCCGCCATCTGCTGACGCACACGAGCGGCATCGGCTACCCGTTCGTCGACGAACGGATCGCCGCGCTCGACGAGGGGACGAAGACTTGGACCAACATGACATTTCTCAGTCGCGCGACTGAGAGTTGCTCGGCGTCAGCTTCAGCAGCTTGCCGCCGACCCCCTCGGTCAGCACATAGACTGCACCGTCCTGAAAGACGCGCACGTCGCGGATCCGCTGATCGAGATCCGTCAGCAGCGGTTCCTCGTTGACGACCTTATCGTCCTTGCTCAACTCCAGACGGAAAATCGCCTGGCCGGCCAGGCCACCCACCAGCGCGCTGCTCTTCCACTTCGGGAAGAGGTCGCCCCGATAGAAAACTAGGCTGGACGGGGCGATGACCGGATCCCAGTAATACCGGGGCTGCTCAACGCCCGGCTTCTCGACAATGCCCTCGCCGATTTTCGTGCCAGGATAGTTGATGCCGTGCACGATCACCGGCCAGCCGTAATTCTTGCCCTTCTCAATCAGATTCAACTCGTCCCCACCGCGCGGACCGTGTTCGACTTCCCATAGGCGTCCATCGGGCGCGAAGGTCAAACCCTGTGGCGTGCGATGACCCATTGACCAGACTTCCGGCAGGCCAAGCCCCGGATTGTCGGGCGCCGGCTTGCCTTCCGGCGTGATGTGGATGATCTTGCCGAGGTATTTGTCGGTTTGCTGCGCCTGCAGTGGAATGGGATCGCCGGTGGATCGGTCCCCCAGAGCGACGAACAGGTTGCCGTCCTTCGGATCGATGGCAATGCGCGAACCGGTCTGGCTCAGCGCTCTGTTGGTGAACGGGGTGCCGTGAAAGATGGTGTGCACGTTCGATAGCGTGCCGGCGTTCTCTTCCAACGTCGCACTGTCGATCGCCTGGACGCACGTGTCGGCATCGATAGGGCGCATATAGACGAAGAAGATTCTGTGATTGTTCGCAAAGTTCCGATCCAGCGCGACGTCGAGGAGGCCGGCCTGTCCGCGGTAGTACACCGGCGGCATATTTGCGCTGATGGTGTGAAGGGCTGAACCATCCTTATTGAGAATGCGGAGACGGCCCGGCTTCTCCGTAATGAGAAAACGCCCGCTCGGCAGGAGCACGACCGCCCAGGGATTGTCCAAGCCGCTGGCGACGGTTGTCACCGCGACGTCCGTCGTCTTGTGATACGGAGCATGCGTCTGTTCCGGAAACACCGGATGATCGGTATCCAGTTCTGGAGCACGGTTGTCGATGGGCTGGCCTTCGACCGTGAATTTCTCGAAGGACCGGCGGGTGACGCCAGCGTTGCCGCGGCCGGCAGGCGCGGTCTGGGCCATCAGCCAGGCGGGAAGGATCGCCAGTCCGGCAACGCCGCCGATCATCACGAATCGCTTCATGTCAGTCTCCTCGCTAACAATCACGCCGAAGTTCAATGGACATCAAGACGCACTTGGCGTCGCGGTAAATCGATCAGCCGGGGACGATGGGCACTGCCGGCGAGGACTGTGAACCGACCAGACGACCCATCTGCTGTGCGAACTAGTGCTGGCGGCTCCCTTTACTTGGGCGCCGATGCAGTCGTTCGACCCACTGCGGTCGTTTCACGGGCTCAGGGTCCGTGTGTTCGCTACACGACACGGGTTCGTTGAATGTCTCTATATCTTCGCCCGTCCGGATATCGACAAGTTCTAGTGCTCATCGCACACGAACGCCCGTGTCTCCTGCTCGAAGGCGACTCGCGTCCCTGCGTCATCGAAGTGCCACATCCAGATGATCGTCCCACTGGCGCTGAACCAATGGGCCTTGCCACCCGCATGCTGACAAGCTGCCGCGCGATGTACTCGGGCGATCCCCATTCGTACATGGCCACACTGATGACGGCAGTTCGGTCGGGCGAGATCGTCGGCAGGCTGAAGGAGTCCTGGCCCGGCCGCTTCTTTACAACGACCCGCCGGCCAGTCGAAATGGTGATTCGCAGGTTCCAATCGGCGTCCAGGTCTGCTGCGCGATACGTCTCTTGGCCAGGGACACTCGGCTTGACGTTGTGGAAGGGGGCCACCTGTTGGGCGACCGGACGCGCGGAAAAACGCGGTGGCCAGCACATCCCGGTGATCGCGGATATAACGAGTAGCCCGGTCTTGTTGATGCGCACGCCGAGTCCTCCGCTGAAGTGTAGCCCGGTTCGTTCCACACCAGCGCACACACAGTGACACGCGGCGCTCGATGGCGCCTCCGGCTGTGGCTCGCCAGTATCCCGTCCGACCAAAACCGTTGACGTTGGCGTCGCCGCTCGGCACTCTACAGGCGATGCGCAGCGTCGGGGTCGCCCGCGAGCAGCCGGTACACAGCTCGGCGATATGCGTAATGGGAGCATCGAGCTCAGGCGTATCATCACGCTATGCGAAGCACTGGTATGCGCGGAATCCTGCTTGGCTCGTTGTTTCTCGCGCTCGTCGCCCCGCCAATCCGCGGCCAGCAACCCCGGCTCAAGGTGTACATCTCTGCCGACATGGAGGGCATCAGCGGCGTCACGTCGGCGGATCAACTCTCGCCGGCGAGTTTCGAATACGCACAAGCGCGCCAGTGGATGACAGGCGACGTCCTCGCTTCGATCCAGGGCGCACGCGAAGGTGGCGCGACCGAGTTTGTCATCAGCGATTCGCACGGCAACGGCGAATCCCTTCTGATCGACAAGTTTCCGGCGGACATTCCGATCACGATCGTCCGCTCGTTCCCGCGGCCGCTCGGGATGATGGAGGGGCTCGACTCGAGCTTTGCCGCCGTCATGTTCATCGGCTACCACGCGGCGACGACGAGCACGACGGGGGTACGTGCGCACACGATCTCGAGCGCGCTCTTGACGAAGATTGCGTTGAACGGCACACCGATGTCGGAAGCGGGTATCAACGCCGCGATTGCGGCCGAACTGGGCGTTCCGGTGGTCCTCATCACCGGCGACGATGCGATTGTCAATGAGAGCCGCGAACGCTTTGGGACCATCGACGGCGTCGCGGTGAAGCACGCCATCGGATTTCACTCCGCGGCGACATTAACGCCGGAGGTGGCGCAGGCATCGATTCGTCAGCACGCGAGAACGGCGCTGGCACGGCGAGCGGAGATGAAATCGTACGCGATAACGAAACCGGTCAGTCTCGACATATCGTTCAAAAACTACCGGCCGGTTGAACTCCTCGGATACCTGCCGAACGTGCAGCGGATCGACGCGCACACGGTGCGATTCGTCGGTCGCGACATGACCGAAGTATCGAAGTTCATCGAGTTCGTCACAAACTACGATCCGACGCTGACGCCGTAATTGCGCCGGTTTTGACATATCACAGCCTGCTCTTTCCCACCGATTAGCCGGGATGTGACCGGTTGATCACGGTGCGCCCCTCTAGTTTGAAAAGTCCACCGCGTCGTGTGAGAAACTCGATCGATGGAGCTACGCGGCCTGCCGGTAGTAGAACTTGGGCAGGCCGCCGAGGCGCTCGCGACATTCGGACCTGTTTCCGATCACCGTTGTCATCGAGGCGATGAGTTCGTTGTCCAGACCTGGTGCGGACGAGGGGCCACCGCTCGCAGGTTCCGTCCGCGCGCCCGCCGCGCAGATGCCCGAGCATACGCGCGGCCGAGATGAAGCCCACGTCGAACCGCGACGACAGCCTTCGTGCCCCAGGGCCTGCGCGAGGTGCGATTTCCCGACATGCGCTGGACCCTCGATCGGCTGACGGGAGTACTCACCGATTCCACGTTGATTTGCCGCCCTGTCAGCTGGGTCCTGGCTGGCGACGGAAGGTCGGTTGACGGCAGACCATGCGCTACCGCTACGCCATCAGCTACGAATCGGACACGATCCGAGTCGAGACCCTTCGCGGCGAACCTAACGCGCGGGATGTCCGCCGGGCTGCACTGCGAGGCGGCGGTGAAGCGTCTAATCGCTTTCCGAAAGGTCGAACCGAGGCGGCTTGACGGCATCCAGCGACAATCCGTGAACCACCGTCCACCGGTGGCATCGTGGCGGCGTGATCGTGCTCGTCACGTTCGCGCTCGAAGCGTAGAGTCGATTCGCGATGGCGCTGCCTGGAGGAGGTCCGCCCGATGGCGAAAACCAGATTTCGCATGTGCCCTTGTGGTGCAGTCGCGATCGGGGTCCTGTTCGCGACGTATCTCAACCGCCCCAGCAACGCACAGGCGGCTGCAGCTTGCTCAGGCTTGTCGTCATCTTCGAGTGCGGACCAGTACGCAACGTCCGCAGAACTCGAGAGACGAGATCAGCGTGTGACGTCGGACGACGTTCGTGTCTTAGAACGTGCCGACAAGATGCTCGCGACGCCAGCGTCATGGAATCGGCACGACGATCGCATCTGCACTCCACGCGTCTCCAAGTGGAGCCTGTTCTGTGCGTTGCAGGATGCAGCCCGAGAAATCTTCGGCGAAGAGCGGTATCGAGCGGTGGCGATTCAAGAGGTTCGCTTCACAGTTGAGGACCGAATGAAGCGCGATGACGTGGCGATCCTCCATCGCTTAACCGATTACAACAATCTGCCGTCAACGAGCTTTAGCGACATCAAGGACGTGTTGAAGGTCACGACTGAGCGCGTAGCTGCAAGACTCGCCTCACAGAGGCAGTAGCCGCTCGACCGATTAACTATCGCGCGCGATGATCATGCGGAGCTGTTGCCCGGTCCAGGACTTCGCGATTCGTCTATGCGTGAGGGTTCACGTGATGCACGGTGGGCACAGGCTCATTCCTCTCGCAGAGCCTGCATGGGATCCAGGCGCGCCGCACGATGCGCCGGGACGTAGCAAGCGGTCAACGATGCGAGGACCAGTAACACGATCACACCACAATACGTCCGGGCATCGGTTGGCGTGACGCCGAAGAGCATTGAGCGTAGGCCGCTGGCCGTGGCGACGCTGAGCACGCCGCCGAGTGTCAGACCGATCGCCGTGAGCACCAGGCCCTCACGAACGACGCCTACGATGATGTCTTGCGATGAGGCTCCGAGTGCGAGCCGAATCGCGAAGTCGTGAAGGCGGCGACGCATCGTGAACGCCATCGCAGCGTATTGTCCGATCGTGGCGATCATCAGCGACCCAATCGCAAATGACGCCAGCAGGATCGCGAACGCGTGAATCGGCCAGGTGAGGCTTTCGAGTTGGTCGTCCACCGTCCTGATGTAGACGATCGGGACGCGGTCGTCGACGTTCCGCAACGTACGGCTCACCGCCGGCACAATCGTGTCGAGCGCTCCCGCGTAGCGGACGTACAGCGTGATTTCGTCGGCCGGAGGTGGCGCATCGCCGGCAGACATCAAGATGAAGTTCGCGTCTCGATCGCGCCGGTACCCGTTATAGAACCCATTTGGCGCCACGCCAATGACCGTCAAGGGCCGTGACTGCGACCCGAGCCGAAACAGCCGCCCAATCGGCGATTGCTGTGGCCACAACACGTCCGCCACATGCTGATTGATGACTACAGCAATGGAGCTCTGGCTCTGGCCATCACCGACGTCGTGTCCCACGAGCGGCGTCACGCCCATGGCATGGAGATATCCCGGGCCGACCTCGTTCCGCTCGATGACAAGCGGCCGATCGCGCTCCAGCGTCGGCACGCGTTCGCTCCGCCAATAACTCTGTAAGGGGCGATGGGCATACGAGACGGCGGCGATCCCGGGGACCGTGTGGAGCCGCTCGATCATCGCGTCGACGACGCGCACGCTCGCCCGGTCTGTCGATGCCACTGCTTTTGTGTTGACCGTGACCAGCAGCAGGTTGTGGCGATCGAATCCGAGATCGTCAGCCGTCAGCATGCCGAGCGATCGATACGCGAGCCCGGCCGCCGTTAAGAGCAACACCGAAAACGCCAGCTGCAGCACCACCAATCCGTTTGAGACATGTGATCGCCCCTGGACGACACCCGGTTCTGCCGCTTTGAGCAACGGCTGGAGATCGCGACGGCACGTCCGCACGGCGGGTGCCGCACTGAAGAACGCCATCCCGACGAACGCGAGCAGCATCGCGTAGCCGAGCACCGACCAGTCGGGTGTGAAATCGAATGAGATTCGGGCGGGTGTGCCGTCGAGCGGGGGAATCAGTTGCGGAATCGTCCGCGTCGTCCAGAACGCGAACACGGCGGCGGCGATCCAGGCGGCAACGCCGATGACGAGGCCCTCAATAACGAAGATCCGGACAATCGACGTGCGCGAGGCGCCGAGCGATTGCCGCACCGCCATCTCCCGGGCGCGGACCACCGCCCGCGCGAGCATCAGGTTCGCGACGTTGGCACAGACGATGACGAGCGTCAGGATCGTGATGATCGAGAACATCGCCAGGAACCACGGCCCGCGTTGCGCCACCAGACTGTCACCGGCCGCCGTTCCGGAATACGGGAACAGCTCGATGGTGCGTGTGCGCGCCTTGTCGCCAGGAGGACGCGGCAACCGCTGCGCAATGGTGGTGAGCTCGGCCTGCGCCTCCGACCATCGCGTCCCAGGGGACAAACGTCCGATGGCGATCAGGAACGGGGAGAGGCGATCGGCGAGTGTCGCCTGCCGGCCCTCGATGATCGCGTCGGCCAGCAGCGGCATCCACAGATCCGAGCCTTCCCCAAACACCGGCCCATGGAACGGCGACGCGACGACACCGACGATCGTGGCCACGTGGCCGTTCACGATCGTCGTCTGCCCCACGATGTCTGGCGATGCGGCAAAGCGTTCCCGCCACAGGCGTTCGCTAATCACGGCGACCAAGCCCGCCTCAAGCCGATCATCGTCTTCAGTAAACGTGCGACCGCGCTGCGCATGGATGGCCAATGCCTCAAAGTAGTTCGCCGAGACCGTCGCCCCCTGCAGCGCATAGCTCCCATCGCTGGTTGTCAGGATGAACCGCGCGAATTGAAACGCGAGCAGGGGCCGCACGGTCTGGCTGGCCGCCGCGACATCAACGTAGTTCAGGTAACTCGTGCCTGGATGTTCTTCGCCATCGGCGACCCATCCGAGCGTCACGAGGCCCGCGGCCCGCACGCCAGGGGCGGGCTTTGCCAGGATCCCGTGCGCCATTGAATAGATCGTCGTATTGCCGCCGATGACGAGCGCGATCAGTAGGATCGCCGTCGCGCTCAGTGCCGGCGCTCGCCAGAGAATGCGCACACCAACCTGCAGATCCGTGGCGAGTTGCTCGATCGCCGTCCATGTCCACACCGCCCGCGTCGCTTCTTTGGTCCGGCTCGGATTGCCGAATTCGAGGAACGCGCGTCGACGGGCTTCTTCTAGAGACTCACCGCACTCCATCCGATCGCGAATCGCCATCTGGAGATGCGTCGTGATCTCCTCGTCGATCTCAGCGTCGCGTCGGCGTGGGCACCAACCTCGCCAGCGCACGGCTACCCTTCCTGGCTCCGCGGCTGCATCAGCGCCTGCATGGCCTCGACGAGCTGTCGCCAGCGCGACGCTTCGTGGAGGAGATGACGTCGGCCACCCGGCGTCAGCCGATAGTATTTCGCTCGCTGCTTCTTGTCCGACATCTTCCATTCGGCGCGCACCAGGCCGCGCTTCTCAAGACGGTGCAAGGCGGGATACAGCGACCCCGTCTCCACGCGAAAGAACTCGTTGGAGGCCACACGGATGGCTTGGGCAATCGCATAGCCGTGAGCAGGGCCCCACCGGAGTGTCTGGAGAATCAGCATGTCAAGCGTGCCCTGTAATAACTCGGGTCGAGGCGAGTCGCGGTCCGTCATGGATGTAGACAGTCTACCTCCAGACGCTGTAGAGTGTCTACATGTCAATCATAGAGACCGAGCGGTCGATCGAACCGGTGCCAGACCGCTTGGGCGTCCTGGCCGCCTGGCTGCCACCGGCGGCCGTGGCGATCGTGTTTATTGGGGTTGGCTCGTCGAAGTTTCGAGATCCGATGTGGTTTCGGCTATTTGATCAGATCGGCCTCGGTCAGTGGTTCCGCAAGGTGACTGGGATCATGCAGCTGACAGCCGGCCTGCTGGTGCTAGTTCCCTCGACGGCGCTCGTCGGCATCGCGCTGGCGGCCTGCACCATGGCGGGTGCCGTTGTCGTGTGGATCACGGTGCTGCATGCGCCGGCGAATGCGCCGATTCCAGGCACCTTGTTGGCGATCCTGTTCGTGGTCGGGTTCAGGGAGTACCGCCGATTGCGGTAGATCTGTATTGGAGCCTCTCTCCGGGAACGTGAGTCGGGCCGCCGATCGGCGTCGGCCCGATCCCGCGGCATTTCGAGGACGACTGCGCGCTGAACCACCTGATCCGTTTCAGTTTTGACCCGTCGATCTGTGAACTCCCAGCGACGCCGGATCAGTCACCCCGATCATTTAGTCGCCACCCGAATTGATGGCCGCGGCGTGGCGCGCCGGCTCTCTTTGCTCCATGTAGTGCTCGGAACACAACTCCAGACCGCCCGTGCCGGGATCCTCGGCCGCCCAGATCACTGCCGTGCGGTTCCAGCCCTCGTCACATGCCGTAGACCTTCCCGCCACGTCTCCGGAATGGGGCGGGTGGGGACGAGAATGTCCGACTCGCTGATCGGGTAGATCGCCCCGGACCCTAACACCGGCTCGCCTTCCGTCCGCGCGTGGACCGTTCACCATCGGGGTGTCGCCGCAGAAATACGCATCGGGCCGCGCGTCGAGTGCATTCCAGCGCTGGATTGCCGCCGCCACATCACCGAGAGACAGGACCGTCGTAAAACCGAAA
>JBPYEE010000812.1:0-11231 GCA_051985095.1 Vicinamibacterales bacterium
TTCACCCACGTCCGTCCCCACGGTGCGTTATTGACGATGACGGCGTGCGTGGCCCATCCGATGCGCGTGGTTCCCCAGCCCCACACCGCAAAGGAGGGCCCCACCGGAACCGCGAACCCGAAGGTGATGGCCCCGGTCACGACGAAGCCAGGCCGCGGGGCAACGAACACGACTGCCGGATCGTAGTACGGAACCAGGACTGCCGCCGGGTTCACCGGCAGCACTTCGATGTACGGTCCGGTCACGACGCGGACCGCCGGGGTCGGTCGCAAGTACCCATATTGGTACGCGAGCTGCCGGTCACGTTGTGCCGCGTCCATCACCGCCTGCGGCTGCGCCAGAAAGGCCGCGCCCAGTTCCTGCGTCCAGGGCATCGCCGACGCCATCATGTCGAGGACTGACGGGAAGGGCAGAAGCGCCTGCACGCTCGGTTCCCAGGGCACCTGATCGGCCGTAATCGCCGCCGCCAGCGTGCCGCCGGTCAGCATGTGATGCTCATCGGCCCAGCGCGCCGCGTCGGGGATCTGGTCGGCAAAGGTCGCGGCGGCGAGGACCTGCGCCAGCAGCGGGTCCGGATAGAGCGCGATGGGCGTCAGGATCCGGTCGAGTTCCTGCGGCGCGAATGCGGGCGCGGCGGTTGCCGCCGGCATCGGCGGCGCGGGCAGCGGTGCCGGCAACGGCGCCTGCGGAGGCACCGGGAGCGGAGCGGGAGCGCCTTGCTGAGCGGGCGCGGCGCCGACGCGTTGTCCGACGATGAGCGTTACCAGCGCGGCTGATAGGATGAGAGCAGCGCAACGAAATCTGCGCGATACCAACGACATCTTGAGATTGTCCATGAAGTCGGCAAGCTGGCGTGTCCAGTGTACCCCTGATACAGTCGCGCTCCAACCTCGCGCGACGATTCGATCCGCGCATGATTCGCGTTGAGCGGCGCTGGCGCCTGAGCGCGGCGCTGTGTGTGGCGATCGCCGCAACGGCGACCCTCACGTGCCCGGGAGTGGGCCGTGCCGATCAAGCGGTGCTGAAGCCGAACCCTTTGCTGGGCGTCGTGGCCTTCGACCTCAACGGCCCGGTGCCGGCGCTTCTGGCGTCGCTCGGTGTGGGCGTCGTGCGCGGGTCATGCGACTGGGCGAATCTGGAGCCCCAACGCGGCGTTTTCAACTGGACGTGTACGGACAACGTCATCCTCGGCGCGCAGGCGCTGCACCTGCGCAGCTACATGACAATCGGTTGCACGCCCCGCTGGGCCAACGGCACCACCGGCTGCCGCGTGATGCCGGAAGACATCGCGGATTGGTATTCCTTCGTCGCGAATTTCGTGACGCGGTATACGCGATACGACACGATTATGGGCATCTGGAACGAGCCGAATCTCGCCTTGATCGACACGCCCGATGGGCGCAATTACGCGCTGCTGTTTCTGAATGCCTCGAACGCACGAAACACCGTGAACCCCAACTTCGTGATGGCCGGACCTGAAACCAGCCACCACGCCATCGCGAGCGGGTACTACGCACAGACGATGCAGCTCATCGAGGCTGCCGGCGGGTTCGACAAACAGGACATCGTGTCGGTGCACTGGTACGCGGATGGTCCGCCGCTCGGTGGGTACCTGGACGCCGTTCAGAGCGCGGCGGGTACGCATGAGGTGTGGCTGACCGAGACCGGCTACGCGAGCGCGAATCCCCAAACGCAGGCCGACTTCTACAACAGCACGCTGCAAACCTTCGCCGAGGGGTCGCGCCCGTGGTGGACGCACGTGATCTTCTATCGCCTGTGGGACGGTCAGGCCTGTTGTTCCTACGCAATCGTCACGCCGAATTACTCGCCGAAGCCCGCCTTCAGCGTCTATCGCGAGTGGCTGAGCAAGGCCCTCGCGCGGCCGCGCTTTCCTCCCCGCTGAACGCGTCCCCGCGTCACGGCAAGGCGTACACGGCGAGCGTGTCGGTTGCGACGATCGCGACGTACTGTTTGCCGCTCCGGCCCAGATACGTCATCGGATTCGCATTGCCGCGGCGATCGAGCTTCGTCACCCACAGCTCGTGTCCCGTCTTGACATCCAGCGCGCGAAACCGATTGTCATCGGTCGAGGCGATAAAGATCAGACCGCTCGCCGTAACGATTGGCCCGGCCAGCGCCGGGCGGCCTGTGTTCTGCTTGCCGGGGGGAAGCCCATCGGTGACGCCAAGCGGCACCTGCCAGGCGAAATCGCCGCTCCGGGTGTCGACGGCCGTCAAGCGGCCCCACGGCGGCTTCTGGCACGGCCAGCTGCCGTTCGGCGAGCGAATGTCGAACGTGCCGCGGCCTCCGCCGGGGACCACCTTGTCGTACGCCGCGCCGCTGCGCGATCCGTCGCGCGCCTTCTCCATCACGCCGAGCGCGCCGACGTCCTGGCTCGCCACGATGAGATATCCGGACTGCCGCTCAAAGGCGGTGCCGCCCCAGTTCACGCCGCCGAGCGTGCCCGGAAAATTCAGCGTGGGCGCCGGCGAGGAGCCGTCGTTGTATCGCCACGGCGTAAACGGTCCGGCGTTGTACACGCCGCCGAGCCGCGCGATCAGATCGGCGCAGGCCTTCGCGTGTTCGGGCGTCGTATCCCCCGCGGTGACGAGATCAGCGGGTGCGTAGGCGACGCGCGCCAGCGGCGGAGGTTTGACCGGGAACGGCTGCGTCGGAAAGGCGGCTTCCCCGGGCACGTCACTCTTCGCGACCGCGCGCTCTTCGACGCCGAAGATCGGCGCGCCGGTTTCTCGGTTCAGCACATACATGTACCCGGATTTGGTCGTGAGCGCGAGCGCGGGAACGGTGCGTCCGTCGCGCACGACATCGAACAGACCCGGCGGCGCGGGCGGATCGTGGTCCCACACGTCGTGATGGATCGTCTGGAAGTGCCAGCGGTACTGGCCGGTCTGGACATCGAGCGCGACGACCGAATTGCCGAACAGGTTGGCGCCTGGCCGGTCGCCGCCGTAGTCACCCGGCACGGGCGACGCCAGCGGAACGTAGAGCAGGCCGCGCGATTCGTCGATCGTGAAGAAGAATGGCCACGCGTTGACACCGAGCCGATCCTTCCAGCTGTCACCGGCCCAGGTGTCATGGCCGGGCGCGCCAGGCTGCGCGACTGCACTGAACTCCCACACTTTGGCGCCGGTCCTGGCGTCGTAGGCGCGCGGGTTCCCGATGCCGCCAATCGTCCCGGGCGGCGAATTCGCCCCGACGACGACAATGTTTTTGTAGACAAGCGGGACCGAGTTGTACGGCGTCACCATGTCGACTTCGCCGTCGGTGCCAAAGCCCGCCGCCACTTCGCCGTTGGCGGCGGTCACCGCGATCAGCCGGCGTCCGGCCGTAAAGAGGACGCGCGGCGGATGGGTCGCGTCGCCAGGCCAGTACGCCACGCCGCGTCGCGACGGCGTGCCGCCAGCGACCGCGTGCTGCCAGATGTCCCGTCCGCTGTCTGGATCGAGCGCCATGATGCGGCCGGCGGCCGGCACATACATCGCGCCGTTGACGACGATCGGCGTCGCCTCCGAGTTCATGGTCTGCAGGTTGTAGGCCCAGACCTGCCGCAAACCGGCCACGTTCCCCCGATCGATCTGCGTGAGGGGTGAATAACCGCTCCCGACCGGATCATGCCGATACATTGGCCAGTCACCGGCCGGCCGCGGCGCTGTCGATTGCGCGCCGGCTAACACGCGAGCCAGCAGCATCGCGGCCGCTGCCGCGCCACCCAGGCGCATCCACGACGAGTCGCGCATGAGGTTGACTCCCAGGAAGGACTATGACGAGACGCATCGTAACGCGAACGAGGACAGGTGCCGCCGTCTTTCAGCGATCCCGCGTCACGGACATGGGGAGTGCTCGCCACGCGATCCGTGACGGCGCCGGCCGTAAAGATTTCAGAATCAATCACGTACGAGACTCGACGCCTCGCGAAGTCTCCGTCGAGCGGTCGGCCGGACGGATCAGGCGGCCCGGCGGCACTCGGCTTGCTGGGGGTGCACCCTTTGGGGCGGCGAAGGACGATGATTCGAACCAGGTTTGAAACCGCGATCCGGCGCATGGCCGTGGGCGCGTGCGTGGCCGTCGTGTTCCCGTCGCATCTGTCGGCCACACTCGGCGGCGATGCCAGCTCGGTCGATCTCGATCGGGCGAAGATGAAAGCCGCGCTGGTCGGCATCTCGCGCAGCGGCGGCTTCGCCGTGCACCAACTGCAATCCACCACCGGGACCGCGATTCGGGAGTACGTCTCACCGGCAGGCACCGTCTTCGCGGTGTCGTGGGATGGACCGTGGATGCCGGACTTGCGGCAAGTGCTCGGACCCTACTTCGACGCCTATCAACAGGCTGCTCCGTCGGTTCGCCGCGGCCGGCGGTCGCATGGACCGATGACGGTCCGCACCGGCGACCTCGTGGTTCAGCTCGGCGGTCATCCGCGCGCGTTTCACGGTCGAGCGTACGTCGAACGTCTGCTGCCAGCGGGTGTCCAGGCCGACGCTATCCGCTAAGGGAGATCACGTGCATCGGTTGCTGATTGTGTTGTCGACGGTGGTCGCACAGGCGGTAACGCCTCAGTGTGGGTCGTCGGGAAGCTCCTCCGTGTTGAACACGCAGTCGATCGTGGTCAACGCCGGTCCCGCGGGCACCTACTTCAACGGCGCGTTCACGGCGGTGACAGTCTGCGTGCCGGGCACGTCGAACTGCCAGACTGTCAGCGGCGTTCTCGTGGATACCGGATCGATCGGGTTGCGCGTACTCTCGAGCGCCATGACGCTGCCGCTGCCGCAGCAGACAGGAGCGGGTGGCCAGCCGGTCGTGGAATGTAGCCAGTTCGTGGATGGGATCACGTGGGGGCCGGTCCAGGCCGCCGACGTCAAGCTCGCGGGCGAAACAGCGAGCAACATCCCCATTCAAGTCATCGGCGCGCCGGCCTTCGGCATCGTTCCCGGCGACTGCCTGAGCATGGGCACGCCGGAAAACACGCTCAGCGATCTCGGGGCGAACGGGATTCTCGGCGTCGGATTGTTCCGCCAGGATTGCGGCCCCGGCTGTACGTTTTCGGGGAGCTCGAACCCCGGACTGTACTATCTCTGCTCCGGAAACTCCTGCCAGGTCACGACACAGGCGCTCACGCAGCAGCTCCAGAACCCGGTTTGGATGTTTAAGTCCGACAATAACGGGGTGTCGGTGACGCTTCCCACCGTCCCGATTGGTGGGCTGCTCTCCACCTCAGGATCGATCACCTTCGGAATCGGTACGCAATCGGATAACGGGCTCGGCGGAGCGCAGGTGCAGACAACCGACGTGAACGGCAACTTCACGACGATCTTCAGCGGGCAGTCATACCCATCCAGCTTCATCGATTCCGGGTCGAATGGCATCTTTTTTCTTGATGCGACCACCACCGGCATGCCCGTGTGTTCCGACGCCACCGATTTCTACTGTCCGCCGACGCTGCGCTCGTTCACGGCAACCAACCGCGGAGCCAACGGCACGACGACCACGGTGACGTTCAACATCGGCAATGCCGACAACCTGAACAACAGCTTCACGGCCTTCAGCGAAATCGGCGGGCCGGACACCGGAACGTTTGACTGGGGGCTGCCATTCTTCTTCGGCCGCACGGTGTTCATTGGCATCGAGGGTCAAAGCACGCCGGGCGGCACCGGGCCCTTCTGGGCATACTGAGCCGGCATACGCCGGACGGGGCCGTCCTCGGGGCGGTCGCGGCCACCGTCTGGCCCGGTCTCGAGCTCGTCCAACCGCAGCTGTTTTTCGGCGGCAGGAGGCCACCCCAGTGCCGGGGTGACTTCGACCACGACGGACCGCTCGACGAATTCTTCGGCGTTCGCGGTCGGCCCGATCGCGACGGCCGGCAGTTCGTCGATTTCGACAACGACGGTGCGCTCGATCTCGCGTTGACGAACAACGATCCGGCCCGCGGCCGCTTCGGTTCGACACCTGCTGCCGCGTGCACGCGCCCGCGTCGCTGTCGATCGCGGTCGTCGACGCGCAGGGAAACCATACGAAGCCAGGCACCGAGGTGCGGGTGTACGCCGCGGGGTCTCGCTGATCTCGTCCGGGCTCGTGGATACGGGCGGCGGCTGCTGCTCGCAGAACGTCATGCCGGTCCACGTGGCGACAACAACCGTTGCCCGCGTCGACGTCGAGGTGACGACCATGAGTCGGACCGGCCGCCGGACCACGACGGTGAACATCAGTCCCGCCACGGCGCCCCGTCCGCGGGTCGTCAGGACGCCCCGACGGGGCTCGTCACCGCTCGACGAGTTCGAGCGCTGCCACGGCGCGGAGCGTGAACCGGCCGCGTCCGCTCGACACGATCTGCAGATCAGGGCATTTTTCCTGCAGTCGGTGTCGCAGCAGGATCAGGCGGCTCTCGAGGTTGTCTTTGACCGGCGGGAGTCCCAGGGCCTGGTCGACGCGCAGTTCGCGATTGGAGAATTCGGTGCGACCTGTCCGGGTCGACTCCCCGAGGACCTTCCACAGGATCCGCGCCGGGATGTTCCGGATCAGGTACTCGTCATCAACGAAAATCGCGTCGTCGTTCCGGTAGTACGTCAGGCGGCGCTTCGACCGGCGGGCGGTACACGGGGCGGCCTGCGGCTCCTGCGCCGCCTGTGCAGGCGGTGGGTCGGCCGGGAGATCAGCCGCCTCCTCACAGCGTTCGATCATCCGGTCAATGCTCAACGAAATGTGGTTCGCGATGATGTCGAGGTACGCCTCGTCCCACTCGCTGAATCGCATCGGGTCGCGATCTTCAGCCACGATGACGCCGACCAGACGATCGCCGACCGTGAGCGGGATCGCGAGGATGCTCTGCGCATCACACAGGCCCGGCAGCGGGATCTCGGCGCCGAGCAGCGTCGGATCGGCCGCCGCCTCGCGGCGAATGGCGCGGCCGTAGCGCAGATCGGCATCGAGCGTCGTGAGGCGCAGCAGCCGCCGCTCGCGGGCGACGGTGCCGATGAGACCCTCGCCCAGCGCGACCTCGGCGCCGACGCCGCTCTCGCCGTAGCCACGGCTGGCGAGCGTCGTGAGCCGCCGATTCGCCTCCTCATATAACAGCACGGCCGTATGCGAGAACTTGAAATACTGTTCGAGCGCCTCGAGAACCGTCTGAAGTAGCGATTCGAGGTCCCGGGAGCGGTTGATCCGATCCGAGATCCACTGCAGGCCACGCATTTCCGTCCGCGCGCCTTCGAGCGACGCGCCGCCCGGCGCGACATCGCCGGGCAGTTCGGTCAGGAAGCCGTCGACGCGCTCGGCCGCGATCACCTGAAACACATCGGCCGCAATGAGGCGGAACACGCCCTTCATTCCCGTGTGCGACGCGATCGCGTCGATTCGCAGCGCCATGTGATCGAACAGCGGCCCACTCTTCTCCGACCGCAGAAAGCGGAGGCGGAGCCGGTACGCCTGCATCGTCAGCGGATCCAGGACTTCCACACAGGCCGCTGGATTCTCGTCGAGGTTCCGGCGGGTCTTGTTGAAGAACTGACACGACAGCGCGACGTGGCGCTCGTCGACGAAATACACCTGACTCACGTAGGTGACGTTCGGCACACCGTTGCTGTCGGCCGTGGCGACAATCGTCGGGACGATGCCCTGGAAGCACCGTTTGATGTCGGACACGCAGACGTTCATTGGATGCGGCTGCCGGCGTGAGGGCCCGGCGTCTGATCGAAGATCTGTTCGACGCGCATCGTCAGGGCGAAGGCCGGCCAGTGGGCCACGGTCTGCGAGAGTCGACGCGGCACGCCGATGGACTCGAGCACCCCGGCAAATGCGTCGAGCCGTGCACGCACGAGCGGTGCCTCGTCGTCACGCGCCAGCCGGACCTCCATCGGAATCCCCTTGAGCTGAATGGTGCGGTGGCTGATCGGATGGCTCGCGCTGACGGCGAGGGCCTTCGTCGTGGCGATGTTCTGAATCGTCTCGTGACTGGTCGCGACCGGCACATACACGGTCACCGTCGTGAGGTCGTCGGTCGAGGCCAGCGCGACGCCGCGGCAGCACGACGGCGTGCCGTGGACATCGACGGTTCCGACAAGAACCGACAGTCCTGGTTCGACGCACCGCCGGACGCGTGAGTCATTCATAGATGTCGAAGGTGTGCCCTGATTATGGCGTATTTAGTATTTGTTTAGGAAGCCGACCCGCCGGTCCGTGGCTCGTAGCGAATTCTTCAGATCCGCCTAGGCAAGTCTTAGCAACCGCGCGTTCGCGGAACCACTAGATTCCCAGCTATCACGTTTATCGCGAACAGGAGAAGGAGAGTCACTATGCCAAGGATACTCGCCACGATGGTTCTCGTGCTCGCAGCCGCCGTCACGGTTGGCTGCGCGGACGCGCGCCTCTCGGTCGACGCCGCGGCGGCATCGAACGCCGCCACCGGGCGCGTCGAGCGCGGCAAATACCTCGTCAGCGTCGTCGGCTGCAGCGATTGCCATACGCCCATGAAGCTCGGGCCGAAGGGGCCCGAACCGGATGTGAGTCGGTTCCTGTCGGGCCATCCCGAGCCGATGGGAGCGTTGCCCGCGGCGACGGCGCAGGGGCCGTGGCTCTGGGCCGGCGCCGCCACGAACACCGCATTCTCCGGACCGTGGGGCATCAGCTACGCCGCGAACCTCACGCCCGACCGCAACACCGGCCTGGGCATCTGGACCGAGGAGATGTTCGTGAAGGCGATCCGCACGGGCCGCCACATGGGGGTGTCGCGCGAGATCATGCCGCCGATGCCCTGGCCGGCGATTCGCAACGCCAGCGACGAGGATCTGAAGTCGATCTTCGCGTACCTCCAGACACTCAAACCTGTGGTCAATCACGTGCCGGATGTCCGGCCAGCGGCAGCTGTCAACACGGCTGCTGCAGAAAAGTGAGGGCAGTCATGAACGCGTTGATGTGTCTGGCAATTCGAGCGGCGCACGTCGGCGTCGCCGCGATCTGGATCGGGTCGTCTGTCTTCACATCGGTGCTGCTGATGCCGGCGCTCGAAAATTCGGGGCCGTCGGGCGGACAGGTGCTGGCGAGCGTGACCCGCCGGGGGTTTCATGCCTACATGATGGTCGTCAGCTTGTCGACGATTGCGACCGGGCTGTACCTCCTGTGGCATTTCACGGGCGGATTCGATGCGGCTGTCGTCACCACGCACGCCGGCATCGCGTTTGCGGCGGGCGGCGCGGCCGGGATTCTCGCCGGTTTGATTGGGGGCGGTGTCGTCGGCCGCAGCTCCGCGAACCTGGCGCGCATCATGGCGGGGGCTGCCGGCGTCACCGGCGATGCCGAAAAGGCGTCGCTTGTGACCAAAAGCGTCGCACTGCGCCGACGGATCAAGCTCGGCAGCCGTCTGGTCCTGCTACTGCAGACGACGGCGCTGGTGCTGATGGCGGTCGGCCACTACGTGTGAGGTGACGACCGCGCCGGAATCTGGCCAGGACGCCGAGGCGGGTCAACCATTCCGCCTCGACGTCTCGTCTATGCTACCGGCCTGATGGAAGCCCTCCTTCGCGACGTGCGCCACGCCTGCCGAAATCTCCTGAGGACTCCCGGCTTCGCGGCAACGACGGTGGTGACGCTGGCGCTCGGCATCGGAGCCAACACGGCGATTTTCTCTGTCGTCAACGCCGTCATCCTCCGCCCGCTGGGCTATCCGCGACCGGATCAGTTGATCTACATCTCGAGCCAGTTTCCGCAGCTCGGCTTCGATCAGTTCTGGATCTCGCCCCCGGAGTTCTTCGAATTTCAGGAGCGCACCCGTGCGTTCGCCGTCGTCGGCGCGTTCGTTTCGGCCGCGTCCAACCTGACGGCGCCAGACCGGCCGCGGCGCGTCAACACGGTTCTGGCGTCCGTCGAGCTGTTCCGAGCGCTTGGCGTGAATGCCCTGTACGGCCGGACGTTCGAACCGGCCGAAACCCGGCCGAACGGACCGCCGGTCACCCTCCTGTCGTACGACCTCTGGAGAACGGCGTTTGGCGGCAACCCGACTCTCGTCGGCCAACCGATCGAGATCGACGGGGTTCGGCGCACCGTGATCGGCATCATGCCGCCGCATTTCGACGTCGCCGATCAGCATGCGGAGATCTGGAATCCGCTGGTCCTCGATCCGCTCAATCGGCAGAATCGCGGCAGCCATTACCTGTATCTCATCGGCCGTCTCGCTGACGGCGCGACGCTGCAGGGCGCGAACGCCGAGCTCGAAACCTTGCTCGCCGGGTGGCCGAGCTCAATCAATCGTCCGGCGGATCCGGCCCGCGGCGTGCACACGCCCGACACGAAGAATCACCGCCTGCGGCTCGATCCGCTCCAGCTCCAGATTGTCGGCGGCGCGCGCACGGCCGTGTTCGTCCTGCAGGGGGCTGTCGCGTTCGTGCTGCTGATTGCGTGTGCCAATCTGGCGAACCTCTTGCTCGCGCGCGCCGAGTCCCGGCACAAGGAATTTGCGGTCCGGATCGCGCTCGGCGCCGGGCGGTGGCGCCTGCTGCGGCAATTCCTGGTGGAAGGCTGCGTGCTGTCGCTTGGCGGAGCGTTGCTCGGACTCGGCGTCGCCGTTACCGGCGTGCGTGCGCTGATCGCCGCCTATCCCGACAGCCTGCCGCGATCCGCCGATGTCACCCTCGACTGGGGCGTCCTCGTCTTCACGCTCGCGATCGCTCTTGCGACGGGCGTCGTCTTCGGCCTCGCCCCGCTCCTGCACCTGGCGTCTGACGCCACCGCCCTGGCACTTAAAGAGGGGTCGTTGCGGTCGACAGCCGGCGCGGGACGCAACCGTGTCCGCCGGATGCTGGTCGCCGCCGAGGTCGCCCTGGCAGTGGCCCTCGTGATCGGCGCCGGGTTGCTGCTGCGGACCGTGTTGAACCTGACGAATGTCGACGCCGGGTTCAACCGAAGCCGCCTCGTCACCTTTGGCGTCACGCTGCCAAATGCGACCTACTCGACCCCCGCGCAGGTCCGCGCGTTTCACAGGCGTCTGCTCGACGAGTTGCAAGCCACACCCGGCGTCCAGGCGGTCGGCGCAATGACGGGGCTGCCGCCGCTGCGGCAGGTCAATGCAAACGATACCGACATCGAGGGATACGTCGCGCCGCCCGAAGGCCCGTTCGCGAACGTCGACTACTACAACACCGTCACGACCGGCTATGTCGAGACCATGGGGATCCCAATCGTCGAGGGGCGCGCGTTTGAGTCCGGTGACGCCGCGACTCCGCGCGTCC
>JBPYEE010000813.1:0-8064 GCA_051985095.1 Vicinamibacterales bacterium
CTTCTTCTATCAGGAGTATTTCGAGCCGGCTGTGATGACCGCCTGCGGACGCGGTTTCGTCGTTGCGCAGCCGCCGGTCCAGGCGGTGACCGATTTCCTGGCGGGCAAGCGCGCGCGGTTCGAGTGCCAGGAGATTCCGTCGGACATCAATCCGCAC
Source organism: Vicinamibacterales bacterium (assembly GCA_051985095.1). GTDB lineage: Bacteria > Acidobacteriota > Vicinamibacteria > Vicinamibacterales > CAVVIG01 > Gp6-AA45. The sequence continues at coordinate 158 of JBPYEE010000813.1, forward strand.
TTCGCGACGTTTCAGGCGCCGTGGCGTTACCTGATGTTGTCGGTGGCGGCGACGTGGAAGGCTCGAACGATCTCCTGGGGTGCGCTCGGGCCACTCGCAGGAGTGCTCTTCGGCCTCGCAGTGGCACTCATGTTCGGAATTTTTCGATTGGGCATGGGCCGTTTATTCGCCCTTGCGGGCGCGTTCAGCTTTGCCGTCGGGCCGATTCATCTGATCGAGCTTCCCCACCTACGCGACTATTCGAAGGCGCCGTTCGCGCTCGGCTGCCTGCTCATCCTTGGCGTGATGGCAACGCGCACGCTGCGCCCTCGTACGAAGCTGGCGCTGTCGGCGCTGTACGGCGCAGTCGTCGGCATCGGGTACGGGTTTCGATCGGATCTGCTGATCTATCTTCCGCCGTTCTTCCTGACCGTCGCACTCTTCATCCCCGGCGGAGTGACCAAGAACATCAAGTGGAAAGCGCTCGCCGCCGTCGTCTGTGTCACGGCGTTCGGCTTCACATCGTATCCGATTGTCTCGGTCGTGGCACAGAACGGCAGCTGTCTCTGGCACTTCGCGCTGCTAGGGCTGACGGACTCGTTCACAGAGAACCTTCGCGTCGTCCCGGCCCCGTACGATTGGGGCCATCAGTTCGTCGATCGATGGGTCTACGCGACGCTCGCTGCTTTTTCAGAACGATGGCGTCCCGATTTCGGGCTCATCCAGTACTGCTCACCCACCTACGATGTCGTCGGTCGCGAATACATACAGCACCTCGCGGGTACGTTCCCCGCCGACGTTCTCACGCGCGGAGTGGCATCGGTTCTCGGGATTCTGCGCGAAGCCTTCTGGCGGCCGGCTCCGTTGCCCGATTTTGCACCGGAGCTGTACCTATGGCGCGATCGCTTCATCAGACATCTGCCGGGGACGGGACTCGACTGGGTGATTGCTGCGATTCTGACCGCCGCGTGCGCCGACGTCAGGACTGGATTGTTCCTCCTGTTCCTGTTGATCTACTTCGGAGGATACCCGGCGATTCAATTCCATCCACGGCATATGTTTCATCTGGAGTTCACGCCCTGGTGGGCGGTGGGTTTCGTCGTGTGGCACGCCGGAGCATCGGCCCGCGCGGCCATCATGTCGCGTGCGTGGCCAACCATCGAGTGGCCGCGCATCCGCCGTGCACTCGTCGTGACTGCTGGCGCCGGTGCACTCCTCGCAGTGTCGTTCCCAGCGGTGCGTGTGATTCACGATGGTCGTGTCCGCCGGTTGTTCGAGTCCTACATCGGCGCCGGCAAGAGCGATCTCCACTACGTGGCGATGAAGCCGGGCAGTCTCCACTCGCTTCCATTCCCCGTTGGACAGCGCTATCCGGCGGCATTCCTCGAAATCGATTTTCGGACCAGCGCCTGCGGGCCCTCGCCATCGGTCACGGTGCGCTACGAGCCCCGCCCGGATGGCGAACTATCGCGAACGGTCGTCCTCGATCATCCCCAGTCCGGCGCCACTCGTGTGTTCGCTCCGGTCTACGAGTTCTTTCAAGGCCTCGAGTTCTCCGATGAGCGCGCGGGCTGTGTCGTCGGCATCTATCGCATCACCGACCTCCGACCGTTTCCGGTTCTGGTCAATGCGACGCTCTACCCCGACTGGACCACGCGGTCGCTGCATCAGCGGATTGGGGATGCGCAATAGGCCGACCATACGAGCGAAAGCAGACGTTGGCGCTCACGTGGTCGATGCCGCCGACAGTGCAGGGCTGGAGTTTTCTTTGAACCTCTTCCTACGTCAATTTGCAGATCAGGTGAGTTGAGCCAGCATCGCAATACCAGAGAATGCCCTCGCTGTCGATGTCGAGACCGTGTGGTTCTGGATCATTCGTCGACAACTGGATCTTAACCAAAGTGCGTCCATCCTTCGGATCGAGCTTGTAGATGGCGCGGTCGTCGGAATTGATGACCCAAAGCGACCCGTGGTCCCACGCTATTCCATGCGTACGAGCAGTCGAGCCAGGCGCCGGAATGCTTCGGATGATTTCGCCCGTTTCGGGCTCCATCAGGTAGATCCTTCGACTTGCAGGCACCGCCAGCCAATACTTGCCATCCACCCACTTCAGACCATGGCCACCTGACGGTGTGTCGGTCCCTGGATTCATCCTTCCGTAATAGCCGGAGCCGGGTGTCGGCCATGACTTCAGCGTTTGACCCGTTTTCGGATCGACCTTTAAGGTGACCGGCGGCGCTTCGGGGTTCTTCATCTTCGTGGACGTAATCCAGAGGGCTCCATCGCCATAGGTGATGCCGCTCCCGTGGATGGACTCGGTCATGATCTCCTTCATGACGGCACCAGTTTTGGGCGCCACCAGGAAGGCTTTGTTGCCGGGCTGATCGACCTGATCCAGAATCCACAACCCTTCCGACGTGAACTGAAGGTCATTCGGCTGTCTGCAGCCCGCGACTGTATAGAGCCTGTCGACGCGCTTCGTGATAACCGGCAGATCCGCCGGTACCTCTCGTGCCGCGACACGAGACATCGTGCTCAGGATGGGAGTCGAGACAACGGAAGTGAGAAATCGGCGACGCGACATGTCATGACCGGTCAACATCGTTCCTCCCTGAGCGTCATCGGTGCCGTAATGCTTCCGATCACGTGACTTCGTCTCCCGGCTACTGAAGGATGAACCTGCCAGAAATGATGAGTTGGCGATGGTTGTCCGCGCGAAACGAACGAAGCGCGCGAATGGAGGAGCGAGCCGACGGCGTCGGCCTCCCGTTGAAGGTGCGTCGTCAGCTTGGAATCGGCGGACGGAGGGTTCCTGGTGCGATCCAGGCGCTGGTCGCGGGCTTTGCAGACCTCGCCTAATCCATCCGCACCGAGCGTTGAGAGGATGTCGTACGGGCCGCGGCGGACAGCGGACGGCAAGGACATCAGCGCGGTTGTCGGTTCGATTGGACGGACGCGTCGGACAGCTGATACGCGCCTCGTTCGAAGGTGTCGTATACCGCCAGCGCCTTGGTATCAGCAAAGGGCAGGAATTGCATCAGAATCACCCCCGCGACCCCACGTGCGGGATCGATCCAGAAGTACGTGTTGTTGATGCCGCCCCAGCTCATGCTCCCAGCAGACCGCTTCCCTGCGACGTGACGCGTCGTCAGCAGAAATCCCAGCCCCCACTTGTCCTGTCCGTCGTCGATAAACGAGAAGTCCATACTGAGTTCCGCGTCTGCGGTTTTCACGGCCGACACGCCCAGGGCGCCGATCTGGTTCGTGGCCATCAACGCAACCGTGGCAGGAGAGAGAATGCGCGCACCGTCCAGCGTGCCGCCGTTCAGGATCATGCGCTCGAACCGCAGGTAGTCGCTCGCGGTGGAGACCAACCCCCCGCCGCCGCTGAAGGTGGTCGCCGGAGGCTGCGGCCGATTCGGCCGTTCGATGAGCGGCGCGGCAGGACGACCGTCTGGACGCTGGTGGACCGTCACGAGCCGCGCGCGCTTGGCCGCCGGGACATTGTAGGAAGTATCGGAGATCCCCAGCGGCGCAAAGATGCGTTCGCGGAAGTAGTCCTCCAGATTTCTGCCGGATAGTCGTTCGACCAGCCGTCCGACCCAATCTGTACTCGTGCCATACATCCACTTCGACCCGGGCTCAAACAGTAACGGACCAGCCTCGTACCGCTCGCCATCGCGCGGCTTGAAGTCGCGCACGACGGGGCTCGTGAACGAATAGCCAAGCCCGGACGTGTGCGTAAGGAGATGCCGGACCGTGACCTTCTTCGAAGCTGGATGGAGGTTGTAGGCCCGCGTCGTGCGATCGAACGACTCAAAGACTTTCAGATTCGCGAGTTCCGGGAGGTAGCGCTCGGCCGGATCGTCAAGGCCGAACCGGCCCTCTTCGTACAGCTGCATGGCGGCGACTGAGGTGACAGCCTTGGTCATCGACGCGATCCGGAACAGCGCATCGATCGTCATCGGCCGCCCTTGGCCCACATCGGCCTTGCCGAAGGCTCCTTGGTACACGATGTGGTCGCCCGTCGCGGCCATGACGACGAGGCCTGGGACATCCCCGCGAGCGACGGCCGCCGCGAGTCGCGCATCGAGGGCCGCCGCCGTCATCGGCCTTCGAGCGGACTGCATCGCTCGCGACGCAGGAATCCCGCTGGTGAGCAGCACCCCGAGGCTGACGACCAGGATGACCGTTCGTCGAACCATCATTGGGCCTCATCTCTCACGGGCGCGTTCGACCGATCAACGAATCCACAATCACACGAGAGTCGGCCTCGTCGCCGACGCCGAACGGCAAGAGGATGTCGGACGGACCGAGCTGCACGCGACGGCACCGTCGAAGACGGATTGTCGAACCCGGCGACCGAACAGAACGGCGCTAATGCGTCGGGGCGTGGCCCGTCAGCTGCGACTTCAGCCACGAGACAATCATCGGCTCGAGTTCGGGATTCTTCGCGAACATCGGCACGCCGTGCTCCGTGCCCGCGTAGATCTTGAGCCTGGACTGCGGGTTCTTTGACGCCTCCAGCGCCTCTTTAATGCCCTTCGCTGCGCCTGAATCGCCTTCACTGGCCGCGCCAAACACTGGAAGCCCCGCCGTCGCCGCGATGTAGGTCTTGGCTCCCTCGCTCACCGTGCCCGAGAGCAGCATCAGCGCCTTGATCTCATGGTGACGCGATGCAAGATCCGAGGATTGCGTGACGCCACAGCTGGCGCCGCCGACGGCGATGTGCGCCTTGTCCACGCCCTTCTGAGCCACCAGGTACCCATACGCGGTGTCCACGTCGCCGGGCCACTTCTGCTGCATGACCGGGCGGCGCTGCGCCATGTCGGTGGAGTGCTCGCCGCCGCTCTCGCCATAGCCGCGATAGTCAATCGCCAGGACATGAATGCCGGCGCCTGCGAGATCCGTCGCCAGAGCGTCCCAAGCATGGCGATCCATGTTGCACTGATGGAGCAGCAGCATGCCTGGTCCGGGCCGCCCGGGCGAGAAATACGTCCCCTTGAGGTTGACGCCGTCTGACGCTTTGATGTCGACGTCCTTCTTTTGAGAATCCGCCGATGCGCCGACAGCGGCGATGGTCAGAGTTGCGAGGACCGCGGTGACAAATCGCTTCATAGCTTCCTCCCAAGAAGGGGCATCGTATGCGGTTCCCATTCGGGCGTCCAGTCAGCCGTTGGAGGATCGAAAATGCCTACGCCATCGCTTGACAGTTGACCGCAAGACCAGAGATCCACCGCTGCCTTATCAAGTGGCAGGCGCCCCCGAAAACCACCCGACCGGTTGTCGGCGCACTCTCCGTAACGTCAGTGTGTCGATGCGAGGCGACGCGATTCGCCTCCTGCGGAGACGGCAAGCGGCAGTCGAAGATACGCGGCAGCGGCCAGCAGAACGGCCAGGACGGCCGGTGCGATGGCCGTCGTCAGCTCGTTGACGCGAATCGCTGTCGTGTAGACGGCACCGATCATCGTGATCGCCAGAAAGACCGCTGCGAACGTGGACGTCCTCGGCATGAGCAAGAAGATCGCACCGAGCACCTCCCACGTGCCCACCACGTACATGAACCATACCGGGTAGCGCCAATGGGCGAATGACTGGAGGTGCATCTCGCCCCCACCCAGCTTGGTGCCTCCAGCGAACAGGTAGAGCAGGGCGAGGAGCCCGCAGAGAATCCAGCCGACGACCGCTCGCGTCCGCGTCATCGTTGCCTCCAAGATCTTGCTGGTGAGCGCACCGCCCACGCGTCATTTGCCGATTCTTCCCTGTCCAGGGAGCGGAATTGTGCCACGCGCACGTTCCTGGCCGTATAATCCGCCCAACTCGGGACTGCTCAGCTTGGCCCCTTGCTCTCGGCACTCGCCTCGGCGCTTACGAGATCCCGAGGCTGATCGGCAGCGGCATACGGGGGGCGAGCGCGGGACGGGGAGGTGCGTCACATGCGCCGTATCACGTTGAACACACTGCTTGCGTTCGTGTGCATGTGGGTATTCTCCGTTCACACGGCCGCGATTAAACCTGCCGATCCGACCTTGATGTTGTACGCGAGCGTCGGCGCCCGGCTGTTGGAATTCGATGCGGACGCGGGTGCAGCGACACTGGTTGAACGAGTGTCTGTGACGTTGCCGGGGTACGTTCAGGAAGCGTGGGCCCATCCGTCGAAGCCGGTGTTGTATGTCGCGTGGAGCAATGGCGGAGCGCTATACGGACGATCCCCGGGCGAGGCGTCCCGCTCCGCAACCGCAAGCGGTATCACGGCCTTCCGGATTGACACCGCCACTGGCGCACTTCAGACGCACGGTGAGTCCGCCGTACTCCGCGCTCGCCCGATCTACATCACCTGTGATGCGTCGTGTCGACACGTGCTTGCGGCGTACCCCGAGCCGAGCGGCATTTCTGTCCACACCGTTCGCGACGACGGCACGCTCGATGGCGAAGTCGTTCAGCCGAATCCATTGGACGTCGGCATTTATGCACATCAGGTCCGAGTGCCACCGTCCAATAACGTCGTCCTCCTCGTCACGCGCGGCAACGAGCCGTCCGCGCAGAAGCCCGAGGACCGCGGAGCCGTGAAGCTGTTCCAGTACCGCGACGGCGTCCTGTCGAATTTCGCGTCGGTTGCGCCGAATGGCGGCGTCGCGTTTCGCTCTCGTCACGTTGATTTTCATCCGACGCAGCCGTGGGTGTACCTCACACTGGAAGCGCAGAACAAACTGGAAATGTATCGGTGGACGGGCGGCGAGACGCTCGCGCCGGAACCGGCGTTCGTCGCTGACACATTGGTGGCTACGCCGAAACCGGGTGCCACACAGGCCGCATCATCAGTGCACGTTCATCCGAACGGTGAGGCTGTGTACGTCGCGAACCGGGCGGCCAGCACCGTCGATGTTGGCGGCCGTACGGTGTTCGCTGGCGGTGAGAACAGCATTGCCGTCTTTTCGATCGACCGCCAGACCGGTGAACCGCGACGGATTCAAAATGTCGATACGCACGGGATTCAGCCTCGCACGTTCGCCATCGATCCGACCGGCCGAATGCTCGTGGTGGCCAATCAGACGTCGATGCTCGTGCGCGACCGCTCCGCGATTAAGACAGTGCCGGCAAACCTCGCCGTCTTCCGGATCGACCGCACCGGTCGTCTTGCGTTCCAACGCGCATATGATGTCGCCGCCGGCAGTGAGCCGCTGTTATGGGTCGGCATGATCGCGCGCCGGTCCCCGACATAGTTGCTGATGCTCAGATGACGGTGGCTCCTACGATTCGCCTCGGAGATCATTCAGCACATGGATGACGTGAAGCTGGCGCTCGAGGACCTACGCGCGGAGTTCGCTTCGGACGCGCGCCGCCCGCAACTGAGGTCGCGTTCGTGGCGAGCACGTTGGTCCATCCTGCCATTCCACGGTGGCAGAAATCGCCAGTCAGCACGCGGAGGCACCTGGAACATTGATGCCCGTCCGCGCTGCGATCAATGCAAGAATTCCCTCAATGACGAGCAATCCGACAAACGTCGTGACGAAAATCAACACGGCGTTGTACCACAACGTCACTGAACCGAGAATAATCGCGGCCTCGAGAAGAGCGCCCACACCGGATGCCGACAACGCCGCGATCGACCACGATCGCGGGATGCCCAACGAGTCCGTCCACCAGACGGCGACGATAAACGCCATCACGAAGACTGGTCCAAGCGTTACGAGCCCACTGACGAAACGGATGCTGTAGCTGGACACAACCAGGAAGCGGCCGCTTTTTGACGTCCAGAACAGAACGGTTCCCGGCCGTTCTCCCCGCTGACTCAGGAAATCGAAAACGGCACGCGTGGCAGCGCCCATCTTGTTGAGATAAATCTGCGCCATTGCGCGTGGATGACTCCGCCAGAGCCGCCAGTAATAGCTGAACAACGCTGATTCATAGCCCGGACCAAGGTACGC
>JBPYEE010000814.1:0-2025 GCA_051985095.1 Vicinamibacterales bacterium
CGGACCCGACGTCGAGTTGAATCCGAGCAAGCATCGCTCGGCCAGCGGGCGCAGCTCTGGATCGTCGAATGCGCCCGGAGGACCCGCCGAGGCGGCGGCCTCGCCGGCGTCAGGGGCGACGGTTCGCTGCAGCAGCTGCGCGGTCCGCTGCCGGGCCTCGGGTTTCATGGGTGGGACGTGCCCATCGGGCGGATCGATGACGATTGAACTCCGTTTCTGGCCCTCGACGGTGATGAGCTTGCTCCCCTCGGCGAGCCAGAAATGGTTGTAGCCGCCGACCACACCGCCGCCGGCGAACTCGAGCACCTCGAGGTACGACTTCGCCTGGGGACGCTCGCCCCCGACCGGCGGCGCGTCGCGGTCGCCTTTCAACGGCGCGTCGTTCTTGACCTGCCGCTCCGCTTCATATCGCTCCGCGGCGTCTGCTTCGGCCTTTGTGAGCACGAGATGGTCCATGCCCGGCAGGCGCTCAACGGGAGTCATCGTCGCGAGGTCGTAGGTGCCGGTAAAGTCGGGGTGGCCGTCGGCGGTCCGGGCACCCTTCGGCGCCTGCGCCGCCAGCGGCGCGGCAAGGACCAGTGCCGCCAACCCGATTAGTAGTCTGCGCATAGCATCAATCTCCGTCGTCAGCGTCCCGTTGTCAACTGAAGAAAGGCGCCAATCTTTTGATTGAGAAAATCGCGATCCGCCGGGTCGGCGCCCGCCCCGGCTGGATGGCCCCACAGCGATGGTATCGGGACGAACGAGACCTGCTGGATGAACTGCGATTCGAATTTCGCATCAGAGACCGGAAAGTACAGGTCGGTCTCTGACGGCATGTAGAGCACCGGCACTCCAATTGAGCGCAAAGCGCGCTCGGTGTCACCCCCGAACCCGGGCGTCGTGCCGACATCGTGGCGTTGCCAGGTCCGCGCCTGAAGAATCAAATCGTTGGCGTCATTATTGGCGAAAAACGTCCGACGGCGGCTTTCGATTTCCTGCGCCAGCGTACGATCCGGTGCGCTGATCTTCCAGAGCTCGCGGCGCCACCATTCCTGCGAGTAAAGCCAGCCGAGCCAGACCATTCCGAACGCTTCAATTCCCTGCCGCGGTGGCGTCGTGTAGTCGCCGTGTCTGAATGACGGATCGGCGGTGAGCGCCGCGATCTGCCCTTCGAGCCGGACGATGCCGTGCGGCCACGCTCTGGCGGTCCCCGAGGTGGCAACGATCTGGTCGGCGAAGCCGGGATAACTGACCGCCCACTGGAACGCCTGCTCGGCCCCCATGGAGAAACCGATGACAGCCCGGACGTGCGTGACGCCAAGGTCGTCAACGAGCAGCCGGTGGACCGCCTCGACGTTGTCGCGGATCGTGGTGATCGGAAACCTCGGTCCGTGTAGGGGTTCAGGCGTGTTGCTCGGGGACGAGGAGTGACCGTTCCCGAACATTTCGGTGGCAACGAGAAACAGCTTCGCCGGATCGAGCGCCCGGTCGGATCCAATCAGCCAGTCGTAGCCGTGGTGCGTCGCCATGTAGTGCGAGGGCAGCAAGATGACGTTGTTGCGCGCGGCGTTCAGCCGTCCGAACGTGCCGTACACGATGCGCGCGTGTGGCAGGGTGACGCCACTCTCGGTCCGGAAGTTGTCGATGACGAACTCACGATGATCTGCGGCATCTTGTACCGCGAGGACGAACGCGAGGCCGAGCAGCAACTGTCTCATTGGTCACACTCCCGCGACGCGAAATGACCTGCTATTCTTGCACCCATGCGTCCGGTTCTGATCGCGGTTTCGATGATCATTGCCACTACCCCGGCGTTCGCGGCGCTCGGCGGAGATGCCACCTCAATCGACGCCGACCGCGTCCACATTCAGGGCGCGCTGACGAACATCAGGCGCACCGATGGGTATACGGTGCATGAACTACAGTCGGCGACCGGCACAATGGTCCGCGAATACCTGTCGCCGGCCGGCCGGGTGTTTGCCGTCTCCTGGCATGGCCCGTTCATGCCGGATCTGCGTCAGGTCCTCGGTGACTACTTCTCCG